>JAFAKB010000072.1 GCA_019235885.1 Candidatus Eremiobacterota bacterium
GAGCGTCAGCAGCGTCATCCCGTACTTCTTGAACGTGTATGCCGGGGCACCGGCAACCCACATCGACCGCAGCGCGATCGGCGGCGAGAGCGTCAGGATATGCGCGTTGGCAGCCTTCTCCAAGTGCGGCAGCGCCGCGCGCGTCACGAGATACGTCGCGCGCGGCCCGATCGCGGTCATCAAATCGAATGCCTTCGCGTCGACCTGCGCCGTCCCGCCCAATCGGATGGCGCTCGCGTTGTTCACCACGATATCGATCCCGCCGAACCGTTCCGCTGCCGCCGCGACCGCGCGCGCGATCTCTTCCTCGGAGCGCACGTCGCACTGAACCGCCAGCGCTTTTCCGCCCGCTGCTTCGATCTCCGCGGCCGCGGTGTGGATCGTGCCGGGGAGCTTCGGATGCGGCTCGACGGTCTTCGCGGCGACGACGACGTTCGCGCCGTCGCGCGCCGCGCGCAAGCCGATCGCCAGGCCGATCCCGCGGCTCGCGCCGGTGATGAAGAGCGTCTTGCCGGCGAGGCTCACGCGCGTGGGCCGCGCTGGAAGAACGCGCTCATCACGGCCCGCGCCTCGTCGGAGGCGAGGCGCTCGCCGAAGGCGGTGCTCTCGCGCGCGATCGCGGCCAGAATCGTCTCGCGGTCCCAGTTCACCAACCGCTTCGTCTCGCGCACCGCTTGGCGCGGCTTGGCGGCGATCGCGCGCGCCGCGCTCGCCGCCGTCTCGTCGAGCAGCGCGTCGTCGACCAGCGTGGTGACGAGCCCGTCGTCGTACGCCTGCTGCGCGCCGATCGTCTCGCCGAGGAAGAGCGCGGCGCCGGCGCGCGCGCGGCCGATCCGGCGCGCGAGCAGCACGCTGCTCCCCGCCTCGGGGACGAGTCCCAGATCGACGAACGGCACCTTGAACGTCGCCCCCGGCGCTGCGTAGACGAGGTCGCAGTGCAGCAGCATCGTCGTCCCGATCCCGATCGCCGCACCGCGCACCGCGGCGATCAGCGGCACGTCGGTCGTCACCAAGGCGTTCAAAAAGCGAAAGACCGGCGCGTCCTCGCCGCGCGGCGGCTGCTCGAGAAAGTCGCGCAGGTCGTTGCCGGCGGTGAACGTCTCGCCGCGCCCGCTCAGGAGCAGCGCGCCGACGTCGTCCCGCCCGGCCGAGACGATCGCCTCCGCGAGCGCCGCGTACATCGCGGTCGTGAGCGCGTTCTTCTTGTCCGGGCGGTCGAGAACGACGTGGCGGACGCCCTCGCGGTCCTCCACCGAGATGCCGAGCGAAGTCATATCCGCGCACTCCGCCCGCCGCCGAGCGGTTCCTGCCGCCCTGCCCGAAATCTGCCGCCGCGCAAGAAGCGGGCGCGCGCGGCCGAAGGCGCCGCACGATGTTCGCACTCGCCGTTTTGCTCGCGCTCGCCTCGACGCCGCCCGCGATAACGCCGGTTTCCGGCACCGTCGCAGGGAACGTCGTCGTCCTGACGCCGGCCGACGCGGTACACCGAACGCTGCGCGTCCTGCTCGACACCGGCGGGTTCGATCTGATCGAGAGCGATGCAGTCACCCGCTTCGGCCTCGAGCGCGTCCCGATCGAGCTGCGCTCCGGCCGGCGCGAGACCGTCGTCTTCCCCGACTGGATCGGCACGTCGTTTCCGCCGCCCGCGACGCGCTGGCTGGTGGCGCGGCCGAACGCGCTGCGCGACGGCTTCGCCGCGCCGGTCGACGCGACGCTCGGACCGGCGTACCTGCTCGAACACACGCTGACCGTGGACTATCCGCACCGCACGATCGCGCTCGGAACGCCGCCGGACGGCGGAGCCGCCGTGCCGCTGACGCTCGCCGTCGGCCGCCCCGCCGCCGAAGGGGTTCCGCCCGAAGTGTACGCGCTGGTCGGTGTGAACGTTGCGGGCGAAGCGCTGACGATGCTGCTCGACACCGGCGCGACCGCGCGCGTCCGCGATGCCGTGAAACGTTCCGTCGAAGACGGCGAGCCGATCCACCAAGTGTGTTTGATCGAAAGCGCCGTGCTGCAGCGCTGGCACCGCGCGCATCCGCGCTGGACGTTCATGGAATCGGCGTTCGACGTCGCCGGCGACCGGGACGGCAGCGCGTCGGCGGCGATCCTCGTTCCGGAGCTGCGCATCGGAGATCTGCGCGCGCCGCCGACCTGGTTCGTCGAGCGGCGCGACGCTTCGACGTTCGCCGCGCTTTCGAAGGCGTTCGGCAAACCCGTTTCCGGCGATCTCGGCGGCGACGCGCTGCGCCGCTGGCGCGTGACGTTCGACCTCCACGGCGAACGGCTGCTGCTGCGCTGACCGTCGGGGCCGCGCCAGGAGTCCGACCGGCCTGGACGAACGGCGTCCGCGATGGGCGCGCACCGTCTCGCGGCCGGCTCGGCTCTCGTCATCGCCTGCATCGCGGGCTGGGCGGTGAGCGCGAGCGCGCAGGCGCAGCCGACGGCGGCTCCCAAGCCGAACCGGGACAGCTCGATCGTGCAGCCGCTCACCGAGATCGGGCGCGTTCGGGCGCGCACGCCGTACTGCACCGCGCTCGCGCGCGCGCGGCCCGGGATCGACGCTGCGATCGCCTACGAGTTCGCCGTGCCGATTCTCGGCGACGACCTCGCGCACTTTCGCCTCGACTCGTACCTCACCAAGGATCAGTCGCTCACCAAGAGCGAGAGCGACGTGCGCGCATTGTGGCAGCTCGCGAAGGCGGGCCGCACGGAGGTGCAGGCGCTGCGCCAGGCCGCGAACGCCGACGGCGTCGATCCGGAGAAGCGCAAGGAGATGCTGGCCTTCGCCAACGCGCTCGACGGCGCGAAAGCGCGGCAGATGATGCTCGCGAAGTCGATCGCGCGGACCGTCGCAACGCTCGCCGAAGCTCCGGTGCACCTGCTGCTCGACGGGCCGCTCGACGATCACGGCGGCAGCGCGCTCGCGCGCGGCGGGAAGCTCTCGGAGTCGATCACGATGTCCCAGGTGACCGCCGTCGCGCAAACGCTCACGCAGGCCGACGCGCTCGCGGATCGCGTGCGCGCGCAGCAGATCTTCGCGACGTTCGCCGACGAAGATTTCATCCGCGACGATCTCAAGACGGCCGCCGAGCACGCGACCAACGCGATGCAGCTCGGCCGCTGCGACCAAGTCTAGCGCGCGAGCAGCGCCGCGGCGAGCAGCGCGGCAGGGGTGACCGCGATCCCCACCGCGGCGAACCGCAGCGGCGACACCTCGACGTTCGCGCGGCGCAGGATCGCCAGCCACAGCAGCGTCGCGAGCGAACCGTTCGCCGTCAGGTTCGGACCGACGTTGACGCCGACCAGCGCGGCGGCGCTGAAGGCGGCCGGCGGGTGCGCGGCCGCGACGTACTTGCCGAGATCGAGGCCGACCGGGAGGTTGTTCACCACGTTCGAGGCGAGCGCGCTCGCGAAGGCGATGCCGAGCTGCGCGAGCGGCGTCGCGACGTGGTTCGCCCACCCGAACAGCATCCGCGGCAGCGCTGAAGCGCCGGCGAGGTCGAGCGCCTCGACCAGCACGAACAGCGCCGCGGTCAGCGCGACGACCGGCCAGGCGATTCCGCGCGCGATCGCGAGCGGCGCGGCGCGCTCGCGCGTCGTCGCGAGGAGCGCCGCCGCAAGCCCGAGCGCGCACGCCACCGCTCCGAGCGGTCCGCCCAGCGACGACGTCGCCACCAACACCAGCGCGCCGACGACGAGGGCGCCGCTCGCGAGCGCGCGCGGCGGCGGCGCGCTTCCGTCGTGTACCATCAAGTCTGCTGCGACGTCGCGCCGGAACAGCAGCGCCAGCGCGGCGTACGTCAGCGCGATCGACGCAAGCGCGGCGAGCCCGAACGACATCAGCCAGCTGCCCAGCGGCGGGACGCCGGCATGCGCGAAGAAGAGCAGGTTCGACGGGTTGGAGATCGGCAGCACGAAGCTGGCCGCGTTCGCGACCAGCGCGCAGGCGAAGACGTACGCGTGCGGGCGCGCGTCGGTGCGTGCGACCGCCTGCAGCACCGCGGGCGTGAGCACCACGATCGTCGCGTCGTTCGAGAGAAACGCGGTCGTGCACGCGCCCGCCGCATAGACGAGCGCCAGCAGCCGCCCGCGCGAGCCGCCCGCCGCGCGGACCGCCCACGCCGCAATCCACTCGAAGACGCCCTCCACGCGCGCGAACTCCGCAAGCGCCATCATCCCGATCAGAAACAGGTAGACGTCGAGCCCGCGCGCGACGGCCGCATAAGCGGCGTTCGGCGCGAGCGCGCGCAAGAGGACGAGCGCGATTGCGCCGCCGCACGCCCACCACGCCTCGCAGATCTTGAACGGGCGAACGATCACGCCGAGCAGCGCGAGCCCGGCGATCACAGTGGCTACGATCGGATCAGGCGTTCGCCGCGCGCGAAGGGCGGTAGAGGTGCGCGCCGCCGTAGACCGGCAGGCCGCCGACGATCGTCGAGAGGACCTGGTACTCGTCGCTCCAGATCGAGAGGTCGGCGCGTTTCCCGGGCTCGATCGTGCCGAGCTCGCGGTCGAGGTTTAGCAGCCGCGCCGGGCTGCGCGTCGCGTTGGCGATCGCGGTCTCGAACGGGATGTCGGCGTAGATCATCAAGTTGCGCACGGCTTGGTCCATCAGCAGCGCGCTGCCGGCGATCGTACCGTCCTCGGCGCGCACGACGCCGCCTTCGATGCGGTAGCCGCTCCCGGCCGGCGGCATGTTGTCGGTCGCCAGGACCAGCCGGTCGTGCAGCGTGCGGTAGAGCAAGTCGACCATCGCGGGCGCCACGTGGTAGCCGTCGCAGATCAATTGCACCGTCGTGCGCGACTCTTGGATGAACGCCGCGAGAATCGAAGGGTCGCGGTGGTCGAGCGGCGGCATCGCGTTGAACGCGTGCGTCACCGTGCGGAAGCCGAGCCCGATCGCGAGCATCCCCTCGCGGTAGTGCGCCGCGGTGTGTCCCGCCGAGCACACGATGCCTTGGTCGAAGAAGAAGCGCGCGACCTCGTCGACGCCCTCGGCCTCCGGCGCCATCGTCACCAGCACCAGCGCGCCGCGGCAGGCTTCGATCATCTCCTGCGCGCGCTCCATCGTCGCCGGCAGGATCCACTCCGCGCGGTGGACGCGGCGAAACTTCGGGTTCAGGAACGGCCCTTCGAAATGAATGCCCAGACACCGCGCGCCGATCGGATCGCCGGCTTCGACGAGCTGGTTTGCGGCTTCCGAGACTTCCGCCGCCGCGTGCATCATCGACTCCCACGGCGCGGTCATGATCCCGGCGCAATAACCGGTTGCTCCCTGCCGCGCGTACGCGCGCGCGGCGACTTCGACCGCGGTTCCTTGATCGCGGTTGAACAGAAACTCGTCGGCGCCGTTGGTGTGGACGTCGATCAGACCCGGAGCGACGATCGCGCCGTCGGGCGGGCGCAGATCGGTAGGACCGTCCTCGGGAAGTATCCGTGCGATCCGCCCGCGGTCCACGGCGATCCGACCGTGGGCCAGCGTGCCGTTGCCGAGCGCGATTCGCGCGGGCCCGAGGATGTAGGTGTCGGACACGTCCGGTTCGATTCGGGGACGGCGCGTCGGCGACCCTCTTTCAAAATACTCAGGAAAAGCTAAGGAACGTATGCCTACGAGCGGCTCCCGAAGAGCCGCCGAATGAACGATTTACGCTCGCTTGGTACGGTGTCGGACGGTCGCGGCGCCGCGGCTGCCAAGCGCTCGCGTTCGGCGCGCTCGCGCTCGCCGCGCGCGAGCCGCGCCATGTGCTCCTCGGCGTGCGACTCCAGCGTCGAGCGGAGGGCGAGCAGCTCGTTCCAGCCGGCCGGCGCGCGGCTCGCGTCGAGCGCTTCGCGGTACTCGAGCGTCGAGGTGGTGAAGATCCGCTGCGGAACGATCGCGCGCTCGCGCAGGTAGCGGTCGGCGAGCATCACGACGTTGCGGCGCTCGGCCGAGTCTTCGTGATCCGCCATCGTGTGCACGAACGCGATCGGCTTGCCGTCGCGCGCGATCTGCGCGTACAGCTCGAGCTCGCGGTCGTCGAGCTGGCGCGAGAAGAGCGCCAGGATCTCGCTCGCCGCCGACGCGGCGGCGCGCACGATCTCGCCGGCGAGCGGGAAGCCGGAGTCGAACGCCGGCGTGTGCACGAGCACGAGCTCGCGCGGGAGCGTCCACGGCGTCTCGATCAGGACCGGCGTGCGCGCCGCGGCCTCCAGCGTCTCGTCGAGCGCGATCTCGTTCCAGCCCGCGTCGTCGCCGAGCGCATACGCGCGATGGCGCTCGCCGTAGCGCACGTGCACCGGAAAGTGCAGCTCGACGTCGGCGCCTTCGTCGGCCAGCACGCGCGAGCCGGCGATCGCGTTGATCAAGCTCGACTTGCCGCGTTTGAAGGCGCCGATCACCGGGACGCGCCAGCGCTCGGGGCGCAGACCGTGCTCGTACGTGAGCGGATCGAAGCGCGCGCCGTCGGACGCCGCGACGCGCGCCGTCCCGGCGCGCGGGTCGAGCGGGATCGAGGGATCGGCGAGCTCGGCGCGTTCGGCGCGGCTCTCGCGCGCGAACGCTTCGGTGCGCGTCTCCACGCGCGTCGCGAGCATGCGCGCGGCGGATGCGCGCTCGCGCGCCGCGCGCGCGGCCGCGGCGCGGTCGTCGCCGGCGGCGTGCGCGGCGAGCGCGCGCTCGAGCGGACCGATCGCTTCGGCGCGCACGCGCGGCGCCAGCGCGGCGGCCCGCGCGCCGAGCCCGCGCGCGATCGTCTCGACCTGCGCGGCGATGCGGTCGACGTACGCTTCGAGCTGCGCGTCGAAGGCGGGATAGATCGTCGCGCCGAGATCGGCGAGCAGCTCGCGCTTCATGTACGCGTCCGGCGGTGCGGCGCCGAAGCGCTGCGCGACCGCGTCAACCAGCGCGACGGCGGGACCGCCGAGCGCGCCGAGGACGATCGAGCTGCGCAAGCCGGTCTCGATGTCGGTGCTCCACGCGCCGCTCGAGGCGTCGGCGCCGAACGCGCGCGCGGCGTCCTCGGTGACCGGAAAGCGTTCCGCCGCCAGCGCGTCGAGCAGCGGCGCCAGAACGCCGCCGCGGTCGGCCTCGCGCGCCGCGCCGACGACCGCAGCGGACGCGCTCTTCGCCTCCTCGCGCAGGCGTTTCGCAACCAGCTCGGCGGCGTCGGCGGCGAAGCGCCCGATCGCCGTAGCCAGCACGTCGTCGACCAGGATGTGCAGCTTCTGGCGGTCGCGCAAGCGCGCGACGTCGGCGACGTCGAACGAGCGCGCGATCGTGCGCGCCAGCGCCGCGCGCATCTCGGCGCCGCGCGCGCGCGTCGTCGCGGCGAGGTTCGCGCCGGTTGAGTCGAGCGCCGCGCGCGCGGCCTGCGCCGCCGCGTCGAACGCGTCGAGCGCGGGCGCGACCGCGTCGCGCCGCGCGCGCGCTTCGTCCGCCGGAGTTTCCAGCGCGGCTGCGTCGAACGCGAGCGCGTCGGCGGCGTGCGTCGCGACGCGGCGCGCTTCGGCGGCGGCGCGGCGCAGACGCGAGCGGCCCGTCGTCGCGACCAGCGAGGCGTCGAGCGCCTCGAGAAACGGCCGAAAGCGGCTCTGCTCGATCAGCGCGCCGTCGTGCTGCAGCAATCCTTCGGCGTACTCGCGCGCGGAGAGCGGAAAGACCGGCGTCCCGGGCGCGTGCTTCGCGGCCTGCGCGACGATGCGCTGCGCCGCCGCCTGCCAGGCCTCGGGCGCGTCCGCGCTCGGCGTGCCGGAACCTTCACGCATCCGCCACAAGTCGATCTTCGTCTGCACGATGAAGACCGACTCGATGTAGCGCCGGACGATGCCGAGAAAGGACGCGTCGCCTTCGGTGAACGGCTGCTGCGTATCGATCAAATAGAGCACCGCGTCGGCGCCCGGCAGGTACGAAAGCGTCGCGCGGCGGTGCGCCGGGTTGATCGAGGCCAATCCCGGCGTGTCGGCGACGACGAACCCGCCTTTGAGAAAATCGGAGTCGACCGCGACGCGCACCAGCACCGGCGCGCCGGAGTCTTCTGCGGCCGTCGCGTCGTGCAGGTGCGCCTCTTCCGCGACCGCGACGAAGCGCGCCAGGTGCCCGAGCGGCACGCGCTCTTCGCGACCGTTCGCGTAGACCGCCGTCGCCGACTCGTCGGCGGCGTAGGCGAGCTCGGTGATCGTCGCGGTCGAGGGGTTGATGTCGGTCGCGAGCAGTCCGGCGATGCGCTTCCCGCCGGGACGCTCCTCGAACTCGACCTTGCCGAGCAGCGCGTTGAGCAGAAACGACTTCCCGCTCGAGAACTCGCCGACGACCGCGAGCACGAAGCGCCCGTCGCGCAGCCGCGCGATCGTGCGCGCCAGCGCTTCGGCGTCGTCCGCGCCGTCATGGCGGCGCGCGGCGTCCGCAGCGACCGCCGCGCGAAGCTCGTCGAGGCAGTCGGCGACGTCGTCGCGCGCGCGGCGATAGATCTCGAGCGGGTCGGTCACGCGGCGCTCACGCCGGGCCGCTTCGCGACGGGCCGGATGCCTTCCGTCAGCTTCTCCGCATCGGCGGAGCAGGAACCGAGCGCGGCGTCCCCGTACTCGCCAGCCCACGCTTCGACCGGGGTGTCTCTTGAGCGATCATACGACGATTCCGCGCTATCTCCGAGGTCGCGGTGCGGCCCTCCATCTGCCGCGCAGCAAAGCCGCCCTTGACGAGTTCCATGCCAAGATCAAGCAGAAGGTGGACGCCGTCACGGCGGCCGGCGAGGGCGGGCAGTGGGATCCCACCGTGCAGGCGATGGCCGATCTCATCGCCGCGGATCCGATCATCCGGATGTACGCCGAGGAGATGATCGTCCAGGTGCAGCAGCTCCCGAACCCGCCGCCCTCGACGGTGACGTCGGTCGAGCAAATGCTCGAAGCCCTCAACTACATCGTCACGCTGGCGCCGGAGTACAATCCCGATCCGAGCCAGCGGAACGCGTTTCCGATGTCGTCGCTCTTCGCGTACCTGATGATGACGGTCGCCGGCGAGGCGCTGTTCCGCAACCGAGCCTACAACGCTTCGGTCCAGGCAATCCTGCAGCAGTGGTGCGCCTACCTCAACAGCCCCGACAGCACGAGCGTGCTCAATGACGGTTACTACGGCTGGATCTCGCCGCCCGCGATCACCGAGTTTCACCTCGACGACTTCATCTTCGACCCGAATGCGCCGTTCGGGGGCTGGACGTCGTACAACGATTTCTTTCACCGCGAGATCCAGCCGCAGAACCGCCCGGTCGCGGGACCGGGCGATCCGACGGTCGTCGTCTCCGCCAACGACGGGAACCTGGTGTCGATCGCGCAAGGCGTGCAGCGGACGGCTCAGTTCTGGCTCAAGGACGAGCCGTTCTCGCTGGCCGACATGCTCAACGACAGCTCGTTCGTCGACCGCTTCGTCGGCGGCGACGTCGTGCAGACGTTCTTGAGCGGCGCCAACTACCACCGCTGGCGCGCGCCGATCTCGGGCACCGTGGTTTCCACCGAGGTCGTGGGCGGCCTCATGTTCAGCGACGCGGAGGCAGCCGGTCTCGACCCGAACGCCGTGCTCTCGGAAGGCTACTACGCGTCGGTGAACACGCGCGGGCTCGTCTACATCGACAGCGGCGATCCGGTGCTCGGCACGGTCTGCGTGATCCCGATCGGCATCACCGAGATTTCGTCGGTCACGATCACGGTGCAGCCGGGCCAAGTCATCGCGAAAGGCGACGAGCTGGGCTACTTCAGCTACGGCGGCTCCAGCATGTGCCTCGTCTTTCAACCCGGCGCCATCGCAAGCTACACGGTGGGCCCGCCGCCGCCGTACCCCATCGTCGATCCGAGCAGCGGGCCGCCGGTGGTCGCCAACGCGCAGATCGCCGTCGCGAACGTGTGACGCGGTCGCGCGCGTTCAGCCGCGGATGACCGCCAGCGCCTCGTCGCGGTGCTGCTCCATCAGCGCGCGAGTGTCGCCTTCGACGTTGACGCGCAGCAGCGGCTCGGTGTTCGACTTGCGCACGTTGAGCCACCAGTCGGGATACTCGATCGTCACGCCGTCGAGGTGGTCGACCTTCGCGTCCGTGTAGTGCCGTTCGAGCCGCTGCATCTCGCGGTCGGCGTCGGCGACCGGCAAGTTGATCTCGCCCGAGCGGAAGCGCGTGTTGTACGGCGCGATCGCCTTCGTGATCGGGCCGTCGATCTCGCTGAAGAGATCGAGGCACTGCAGCAGCGCGATCATCCCCGAGTCGGCGAACCAGTTCTCGCGGAAGTAGAAGTGGCCGCTGTGCTCGCCGCCGAAGGGGATGTCTTCCTCGCGCATGATCGGCTTGATCAGCGAGTGCCCGACAGGCGAGCGCCGCGGGATCCCGCCGTGCGCCGTGACCGCCTCGGGGACGCTGCGCGAGCAGATCAGGTTGTAGAGGATCTTCGAGCCGGGATACTTCTTGAGCGTCGCGACGCCGACCGCGGCGGTGACGATGCTGCCGTCGGGGAAGCCGCCCTGCTCGTCGACGATGAACATCCGGTCGGCGTCGCCGTCGAACGCCGCGCCGAGATCGCAGTGCTGCTCCAGCACCGCTTTGCGCAGGGCGAGCTTGTTCTCGTCCTCGATCGGCGAAGCCGGATGGTTCGGAAACGTTCCGTCCAGCTCGAAGTACAGCGGGACGACCTCGACCTGCGGCAGGTACTTGAACACGTACGGCACGGTCAGCCCGGCCATCCCGTTGCCGGCGTCGATCGCGATCTTGTAGGGCTTGATCTTGGCGACGTCGCGGATGAAGGAGACGCAGTGCTTGCCGAAGTCGTCGAGGATCTCGCGCGAGCCGACCTTCCCTTTGCGCGCCGGCTCCTTGAAGTCGCCGGCGAGCGCGAGGTCGCGCACCTCGCCGAGCCCCGTGTCGAGCGAGATCGCCTGCGCTTCCTCGCGGCAGAACTTCAGCCCGTTGTACTGCGCCGGGTTGTGCGAGGCCGTGATCATCACGCCGCCGTCGAAGCCGTAATGGCCGACCGCGAAGTAGAGCGCGTCGGTCGAGATCATCCCGATGTGCGTCACGTCGGCCCCGCCTTCGGTCGCGCCGCGGGTGAGCGCTTCGATCAGCGCCTCGCCCGAGGGCCGCATGTCGCGGCCGATACAGATGTTGGTGCGGCCCAGCGCCTGCACGAACGCGCGTCCGATCAGATAGGCGACCTCGGGGGTGAGCTGGGTTCCGACGATCCCGCGGACGTCGTAGCTCTTGAAGATCGACGTGTCGAACGCGTTGGGCATGGCCGGGCCGGTTTCGGAAGGCCGCCCCGCGACCCCTACGCTGTTGCGGCGAGCGGTCGCCGCGTGCATCGTTTCCGAGCGGCGCGGGCACCGCAGCCGGTGTGCGGGATTCACGGGCCGGCTTTTCGCTGATCGAGATCCTCGTCGCGGCCGCGGCGTTCGCGGTGGTCGCGTTCGGCGCGTTCGAGGTGGTGCGGCAGCTCGTCGCGAGCTCGCGCCAGCTCACCGCGCGGCATCTCGCCTACGCGTCGCTCGAGCGGCTCGGCGCGCAGCTGCGCGCCGAAGCGCGCACGGCGACCGCGATCTGGAGCAGCTCGCCGACCGCGGACGCGGCGCACGACGGCTGCGTGCAAGTCGACTTCTTCACCGCCGACGCAGCCGGACCGAAGTTCTGGAGCTACCGCAACTTCCCGCACCACACGGATGCCGACGCAGCTCCCGGCGACGCGCTGGTGCGGCTCGCCGGGAGCGCGCCGCTCGCCGCCTGCGACGCGGCGCAAACCGGCGAGGTCGTGCTCTCGCACGTGCAGCCGCCGCTCGTCGTGAGCGCCCTCGCGGCGAACGCGCTCGCGGCGCACCTCGATCCGTACCTGCAGCAGCCCGATTCGCCGTTCGTCGCCGCGAGCGTTCCGGCGGTTGCGCCGGTCGCGCTCGGCGTGCTCGACGCGAGCGGGAACGCGGTGAGCGGCGCCAACACGACCCTCGAGCTGCGCGTCGACACGGCGGACGGATCGCGCGTCGTCGACTTGCTCCCCGGCGTCTTTCCGAACGGCTTCACCGAGGTGCTGCACTACACGTGCAGCGAGCGCTGCGACGCCGGCCACGACACCGCCGCACCGAAGACGCTCACCAGCTGCGCGCTGAGCTGGCAGCCGGGGTGGAGCACGTTCGTGCGCTGGAGCGACTACGCGACGAACGCCGACGGTTCGCTGACGTTCCCGAGCGGCTGGTTCATCGGCGGCAGCTTCGTCTTCACGTACTCGGGGACGCGCGCGTCCGACGGCGGAACCGACACGCTGGTCAAGCCGTACGCGGCGACGAACTGGGACGCGGCGCGCGACTACGCGGTGTTTCCGCCGGACCGTTCGGCGGCCGACGGATCGCTCGCGGGAAGCTTCGCGCCGTGGGACGTGCGCGCCGAGTCGCCGGCGGCGTGGCTCGCCGACTTCGCGCCGTATCTGGCCGCCGGAACGCGCGCGCCGGTCGACGCGGAGAAGCAGCGCTGCGACGCCGTGCAAGCGCAAGGAGCCAGCGGTGGATTCTATGCGAACGGCTGACTTGCTGCGAGCGGCCGAGCGCGGCTTCACGCTGCTCGAGCTGCTGATCTGCATGGCGATCCTCGCGCTCGTGAGCGCCTCGACGCTCGGCGCGTTCGCGGCGGTCGCGCGCAACGCGGCGACCGGCAGCGCGCGGGAGCTGGCGCTGATGGTCGGCGAGAACGCGCTGGTGCGCGCCCGTGCGGCGATCGCGTACGCGTCTTCACCGGCGCAGGACGGCGCCGCGCTGATCGGCGACCGCTCGTGGGGGCTCGTTCCGGGACCGAGCAGCTACGTCGCGGGCGCGCAGCTGCGCGCGGCCGCGCCGTGCGGCGCGCAAGCGGCGTTGCTGCTGAAGCTGCCGGTCGCGACGGCGTACGACGCGCCCAGCGAACGTTTCACCGTCGTCGTCACGTACCCGCGCGATCCGTGCCGCGCGGCGAGCGAGGGCGCGATCGCGCCCGACAACGCCGCGACGGTGACGCTCGCCGAAACGCTTCCGCCGTCGGTCTATCCGCCGGGCCAGGTGCTGCGGCGCACCGTCGCGCCGCCGGCGAGGATGTAGTGCTCGGCACGACGCTGTGGTTCGTGCTCGCGATCGGCGTGCTGGCCGGCGCGCTGCTGAACGGCGCCGCGGCGTTCGCCCGCGCCGGCGTGCAGGCCGCGGCCGACCACGCGGTCGAGGCGGCGCTGCACGACGCGGTCGCCGACTACCAGAACGCCTTGCAAACGGCGATCGCGCAGAGCGCCGCGCCGCTCGCGCCGAGCGAGCCGTTCACCGGTTCCACGCCCTCGCTCGACGCGTACGCGCACGCGCTCGCCGCGCTGCCGAACCCGCTGCAGCGCACCTACCCGGCGAACGATCAAAGCGCGCCAGCCGGTCCGCGCTTCACGCTCGCGTACACCGTCACGCCGACGACGCTCGCGGCTCCGGACTGTCCGCAACTCGGCGCGGCGCCGTCAGCGCAAGGCTCGGACACGGTCGCGTGGCTGCAGTGCAGCGGCTTCGTGCAAGAGTCGCGCCTTTCGCTGCACGTCGCCGTGAGCGTGCTCGACGCGGCCGGCGCGCAGACGCTGGCGCGCCGCGATCAGTACGTGACGCTGCGGGTGTTCGCGCAGCCGCCGTACAGCGCGCTCGTCGGCCGCAAGGACGCTGCGGCGCCGGACGATGCCGCCGACTCCGGCGCTCCGTCACCGCCGGCGCACGAAGGCGACCTCGGCGGCGGGACGCTCAGCGGCGCCTCACCCCCGCCCGCGGCGAGCCCGTGGCCGGCCGGCGGGACGCTGATCCACGTGCGCTACGAGTGCGCCGACGGCGCCGGGCACTGCGCCGGCGCCGCGCCGCCCGATCCCGACGCGGACCTGCGCGCGGGCGCGCGCTGGTCGAACGGAAACCGGCCGGCGCCGTGAGTGGCTTAGAAGCGCTGGTTCCAGCGGCGGCGGCGCTGGAGGACGGGCTTCGGTCCGCGGTGCGGGTAGAGCGAGAGCGTCGAGAGCGAGGCGCCGCAGAAGAAGCCGACCAGATCGGCGGTCACCTCGTACATCGTCTTGCTCGTCATCGGCGTGCGCGAGCGCAGCACCGGAACGCGCGCCTGCACGAACGCGACGGCCGCGTTGCCGGGCGAGTCGTACGCGATCCGCACCGTCGCGTTGCCGCGGCGGAAGAGGATGGTGTCGCCGTCCTCGTTCTCGATCCGCATCCCGGGGACCAGGATCGGAAGCGCTTCGCGGATGCGCGCGACGTAGACGTCGAACGCCAGACTGCGCGCGAACTCGACGCCGCTCGGGGTGGGGCCCATCGCCGCCGTGCCGGACCGGTTCATGGCCGAGCCTGCTGCTGGACGCGTGCAGCTTCGAAGAATGCCGCGCGGTTCAAGTCCGCGTGCCGCGGGCAGGGAACGAGATCGCACGCGCCGGCGTGCTCCCGCGCGGCGCACCCGCAGCGCCAGACGTGATCTTCCGTGTCGTCCAGCCCGCTTTGCGCATATCGGAACGTGCGGCTCGGGAGCCCTAAGATGGACCGTAGAAAAACGAACGTGTGCTGGTAGATACGCACTTCGCCCTGTCCTTGGGAATGCAACAGGTCCCACACCTCGACCGGGACGTTCAGCATAAGCGAGCGAGCTCACAGTTGCAAGCGATCGCCGCCGGCTCAGCACAATATAAACCGTCGTTTTACCGTCCCGTGACGAACGTGCGTTCGGCCCGTCGCTCCGTCAGCGCGCCGTCAACGGCGTCAGGAACGCTTCCAGCGTCGCGTTGACGCTCTCCGGCTCTTCCTCGTGCGGCAGCAGGCCGCTGTGCGCGAACGTCGTCAGCCGCGCGTCGCGCGCAAGCCGCAAGAACTCGTCGGCGTTCGCGCGCGGGTTGAGCGCCGGCGCGCGCTCGCCCCAGAGCACGTGCAAAGGCATCGTCAAGAACGGCAGGTCGCGCGCGACGTCGCAGTCGAGCGCGCCGCCGGCGAACGCCGCCGGGACGTAGCGCGCGCCGGGCTGGTGCATTACCGCGTAGTAGTGCTCGACGATCTCGTCGGTAACGTGCGCGGGATCGCCGTAGACCTGCCGCTCGAGAAACCACCGGATCGACGGCTTCGAGCCCAGCACGTTGAAGAGCGCTTCGCCGACCAGCGGCGAGCGCAGCAGCACCGTCAGCGCCGAGCTCACGCCGCGCGGCCCTTTGTCGAGCGTTCCGGCGAGCCCGGCCGGGCAGATCACCGCGAGCCGCTCGATGCGGTCGTGCGCGCGCGCCGCGGCGCGAATCGCGAACGCCGCGCCGAGCGAGGACGCGACGAGCGCGGCCGGCTCGGCGCCGAACGCGTCGAGCGCCGCCGCGATCTGCTCGACGAACACGTCGGCGCCGTACGCGAGCTTCGGCTTGTCGGAGAGCCCGCAGCCGAGCAGGTCGAACGCGACGACGCGGCGCGTCTGCGCGAGCAGCGGGAAGAGCTTGCGAAACTCGTACGACGACGCGCCGGCCGAAACGCCGTGGACCAGCAGGACGAGCGGTCCGGTGCCGGCTTCGGTCGCGAAGATCTCGTGGCCGCGCCACGTCCACGCGCGGCGGGTTCCGCCGAGCGCGTTGGTGGGCAGCGGAGCGTTGCCGAGCGCGCGATTCGCCGCAGCGATCGCGCCGGTGACGCCCGCGCCGGCGACGAGAGGTCGAACGATTCTCTTCACGATGTCCTGCGGTCACGGAACGGCCAGCCGAAGCGGGCGGTTCCGTGCCTTCTTCACCGTACCCACAAGGACACGCCCCCGCGCTTGTCGCAAGGCGGGGCGTGGTCGCCCGCGTCCTCGGCGTGCTTGCCGTGCTCGCCGCGCTGAGTGTCCCCGTGCAAGCTTCGCCGTGCGGCGTACCGGTCGGGCGAGTCGTCACGCTCAAGTCGACCGAGCTGGACCCCGACGTCTTCGTCTGGGACGCCAAGCAGCGCGTCGTCGACTACGCGGGCGGGTTCTGGCACGACAGCCGCGACGTCATGCAGCACACCCTGCTGGCCAAGCCGGGGACCCGCGCCGTGATCGTGACGTGCAGCGCCGGGATCGTCCATCCGAAATACGCCGCCGACGCGCGCGACGCGATCGGGATCAAGCTCACCAACGGCCCGAACAAAGGCCGGTACGGCTGGGTCACCTCGGACGACATCCACCAAATCGTCGCCGGCCGCTGAGCGCCGAACGCTTTCGCCATTTGTCGACACACGTCGTGACGAACGGCTGATTCGTTCGCCATTTCCCTAATTGCAGGCGCGTGCGCGCCCTTTAGAATGAACGGGTGGAGAAGATCAGTGCCGGCGACACCGCCTGGGTCTTGGCATCGGCCGCCCTCGTCATGCTGATGACGCCGGGGCTCGGCTTTTTCTACGGCGGCCTCGTCCGCCGCAAGAACGTGCTTTCGACCGTGATGCACAGTTTCTTCATCCTGTGCCTGATCAGCGTGCAGTGGGTGCTGTGGGGATACTCGCTGGCGTTCGGACCCGATTGGAAAGGGCTCGGCATCATCGGCGACCTCTCGTGGATCGGCCTGAACGGGGTGGGGACGAAACCGAATCCGGACTACTCGGCGACGATCCCGCACCAGGCGTACATGGTGTTCCAGCTGATGTTCGCGGTGATCACTCCGGCGCTGATCAGCGGCGCGTTCGCGGAGCGCAAGCGGTTCAAGGCGTTCGTGCTGTTCAGCCTGCTGTGGGCGACGTTCGTCTACGACCCGCTCGCGCACTGGGTGTGGGGACACGGCGGCTGGCTGAACAAGCTCGGCGCGCTCGACTTCGCGGGCGGTACGGTCGTGCACATCTCCTCCGGCGTCTCGGCGCTCGTCGCCGCGTGGGTGCTCGGCAAGCGGATCACGCACAAGACGGGTGAGGAGGTCGAGCCGCACGACATCCCGATGGTCGTGCTCGGCTGCGCGCTGCTGTGGTTCGGCTGGTTCGGCTTCAACGCCGGCAGCGCGCTGGCGGCGAACGGGCTCGCGGTCAGCGCGTTCGTCAACACGAACACCGCCGCGGCGATGGCCGCGCTCACGTGGCTGACGATCTCGTGGGCGCACAAAGGCGTGCCGAGCGTCGTCGGCGCGACGGCCGGCGCCGTCGCCGGTCTGGTCGCGATCACACCTGCGGCCGGCTACGTCACGCCCGGCGCGTCGATCCTCATCGGTCTGATCGTTTCGCTGGTGTGCTACGGCGCGGTGATGCTGCGCGACAAGATGAACGTCGACGACGCGCTCGACGTGTGGGCCGTGCACGGCGTCGGCGGGACGGTGGGCGCGCTCGCGACCGGCTTGTTCGCGACGGTCGCGATCAACGCGGGCGCCGCGAACGGCTTCTTCTACGGCAACCCGGCGCAGCTCAAGGTGCAGGCGATCGCGGTGAGCGCGGCCTGGATCTTCAGCGGCGCGATGACGTTCGTCATCCTCAAGGTCGTCAACGTGATCGTCCCGCTGCGCGTCACCGAGCGAGAGGAAGCGATGGGACTCGACCTCTCGCAACATTCCGAGATCGCCTACAGCCCCTCATAACGCCGCAAGGAGCTTTCGTTCGGTGGAAATCATCGTCTCGTTGATCGCCTTCTTCGCCCTGATCGTCTCGTGGTTCGTCCTGCCGGCGGCGCCGCGGCAAGCGAAAGAAGTCCACGTGCGCGCCGCTCCGGAGCCGCTGGCCACCGCAGCGTAGCGCGCCGAAGCTCGCGCGAGCTTTCAGCGCGGGACGGCGTTGCGGTGGAACGCCAGGCCGCCGGGCCGGCGCTCCACCGTCACCGCGACGCCGTACGCGCGCGCGATCGACTCGGCGGTCAGCGCGCGTTCCGGCGGGCCGTCCGCGACGACGCCTTCGCACCCCAGCACGACGACGCGGTCGGCGAACGCGGCAGCCTCTTCGAGCTGGTGCAGCACCGCGACGACGAGCGCGCCGTCCTCCGCGAGCTCGCGGACGAGTTGCAGCGTCTCGACCGAGGCTTTCAAGTCGAGGTGCGACGTCGGCTCGTCGAGCAGCACGACCGCGGCGCGCTGCGCGATCGCGAGCGCGATCCAGACCCGCTGCCGCTCCCCGGCGGAGAGCGTTCCCAGCTCCCGCGCGCGAAACGGCGTAAGCCGGGTGCGCGCCAGCGCGTCGTCCACCACGGCCGCGTCGTGTTCGGTCGCCTCCCACTCCCACCAGCGGTGGTGCGGAAAGCGCGCCGCCGCAACCGCGTCGGCGACGCTCAGCGCGGCGAGAACCGGTTCGGTCGGATCGACCAGCGCGATCCGCTTGGCGCGTTCGCGCGCGTCGAGCGCGCGCACGGCGACGCCGTCCAAACGCACGCTTCCGGCGGCCGGCGCGAGCGCGCCCGCCATCGTGCGCAGCAGCGTTGTCTTGCCGACGCCGTTGGCGCCGACCAGCGCGACGAGGCCGCCCTCGAGCGCGAGCGAGACGTCGCGCAGCAGCGTTCGGCCGCCGCGCTCGATCTCGACGCGCTCGAGGGCGAGCGTCACCGCAGCGCTAGTTGCATTGACCGGCCGGTCCGATGCAGGCGCCGTTGTCGTCGTAGCTTCCCTGCGTCAGCGCGCCCTGCACGGATCCACCCGGCGCGGACGCCGAGTTGAGCTCGACGAGCGAGCCGCCGGATTTCGCCGTATTGAAGAACAGCGTCGCGCCGCTGATCAGCTTGGCGTGCACCGTGACGCTCGGCGTGAGCTTGATGCGCGCCGCGCCGCCCGGGTTCGACAGGGTGATGTCCTCGGGCGAGCGCGGTCCGTCGAAGCGCAGGTTGTACGTCGTTCCGCCGGGGAACGTGATCGTCGTGAGCCCGTTCAGCAGCACGTTGCTGCCGAACGTGAAGCGCGGATCGGTCGAGGCGACGTTGCGCGCGCCGAGCGCCGCGGCGAACTCGTCGTAAAGCTGCGCCCACGTCTCGCCGTTTCCGGCCTCGGCGACGATCGGGTGCAGGTTCGCGACGCTCGACGAGGACGGGCTCAGGTCGGCGTACAGCCGGTGCAGCGCCGCGTCGCCGCCGAACCGGTCGTACATGTAGCGCGCCAAGAGATACGCGCCGCCGTAGCTGCCCTGCGTGTTGTGGAAGAAGCCGTAGCTCGGCGTCTGCGACGTGCTCAGCGGGTCTTGGTCGTACCCGGTGAACGAGGGGATCGAGAAGTTCCCCGGCGCGAACATGTACGCCCAGGCGTCGTAGCGCGGCTCCCACGACTGCGGCGAGTTGACGCCGCTGCCGAGCACGAGATCCTCGGCCAGCTCGGAGCAGCCTTCGTCGACCACCGGGTCGTCGAAGTAGCCGGTAACGTTGTTCTGCAGCTCCGGGATCAGCACTTTGTTCAGCGCGTGGAGATAGTGCTGGAACTCGTGCGGCACCGAGCGCGGCATGTCGAGCGTGCGCCAGAACCCCTCGTCGGCGACCGTGCTGGAGCCCGTATTATACTTGTCGGCGCCGATGACGACCATCGGAAGCTGGTTGCTGGGTGCGTGCGGGCCTTTGAACGCACAGTTGAGCTCTTGGTCGTTCAAGTCGTTGCGGAAGTCGAAGTAGCCGCCCTCGCCGTTGGCGGCGAGTGCGTTCGTCACGAGGATGCTGACGTGGGGATCGGTTCCGGAGAGATCGACGGTCGGCTGATACGACGCTTGCGGCAACGGCGCCCCGGTGGTGTCGCATTGCGTGTACTGCTGGTTCGCGTGGAAGAAGGCCGGGCCGTAGGCGGCCGTCTCGCGCGCGTAGTCGGTGTCGAACGTGCTCGCGGTCGTGTTCCAGTCGGCCGCGGTCGTGTTGAAGCTCGGGTCGGTCGTGACCGCGTTCTCCACCCAAACGTAAGCGTGGTTGGAGACCGCTTGCAGCGTCGCCGGAACGTCGAGATAGCACTGACCGCCTTGGCTTTGATCGGGTGGATTGCACGTTCCGCCGACGCCCGTGATCGCGTTTTGCAGAACGTGGAACGTTCTGGTGGCGCCAACGGAGAAGCTCTGCGCCCGCCGCAGGCTCTCGGCCCGCCGGCTCAGCGGCACCCGCGAGCGGGACTGGGTTTGCTTCGCGTAGATGCGCGTCAGGGCACTGGTCCGCGGATCGAGCTGCGGACGGTACGGAAGGACCGCCACCCGCTCCATCGACATCGGCGCTCGCTGGTTCGCCGCAATGCGCACGGTTGCGGTGACGCGTGTGCGCGCGCCCGGCACTTGTCCGCCGGCGCTCTCGCTCGCGGTCACGTCGTATTCCGTCAAGCTGGTGCCGGCCGCGGCTTCGGCCGGCGTGTCGGTGCTCTGCACGACGAAGGTGCCGTCTGCCGACGCGTTCAGCATCGAGGATGCGAATTGGTTCGACGCGTTCGCCGCGAGCTGCGTCACGCCGCCGCTCGGCGCAACGTATCCGGCCGCGGGCGGCGTCGCCGTCGCAACCGGCGTCGGCGTCGGCGTCGGCAAACCGCCGCCTCCTCCGCCGCCCGGAATCGAGCCACCGCCGCCGCCGCCGCCACCGCATGCCGCTAGTGCGGCGAAAAAAACGACCGCGAGAGCCGGTCGCACCCGTGCGTTCATATGCATGGCGCCCTCCGTACGCCGCCCGCTCGGCTCGCACCCGTCGGCTCAAGCGTACGCATGTGCGGCACCGCGCAAATACAACACCAAGAACGTCGGTACGCCGACGAACGCGAGCAGCACGCCGAGCGGGATCTCAGCCGGTGCCGCAAGCGTGCGCGCGAACGCGTCGGCGAGCACGACGAGCGCTGCGCCGACCAGCACGCTCGCCGGAACGAGCGCGCGCAGATCGGGGCCGACGACGCGCCGCGCGAGATGCGGGACGACCAGCCCGACGAAACCGAGCAGCCCCGCGAGCGCGACCGCGGCCGCGGTCAGCAGCGTCGAGGCGACGAGCAGCGCCCACTGCAAGCGGGTGACGTCGACGCCGAGCGCGGCGGCGCGTCCTTCGCCGAGCCGCAGCACGTTGAGCGCCGGAATCGCCGCGGCGCCGATCAGCGCGCCGAGAATTACTTCAGGCGTGGCGGCGCCGAGATCGGACCAGCCGCGCCCGGCGAGCGAGCCGGCGAGCCAGGCGAGGATCGCTTCGCTCGCGGTGCCGCGCGCGAGCCGCTCGAGCGCGAGCGCGACGACCGCCGACAACAGCGCGGAAAGCGAGATGCCCGCCAGCACCAGCCGTTCCGCGTCGAGCCGCGGACCGCGCCGCGCGAGAACCGCGACCAGCACCGCCGTCGCCAACCCGGAGACGAATCCCAGCGGCGGAATCAGCACCGGTGCGACGCCGAGCGTCGCGGCGATCGCGATCGAAGCGCCGGCCCCGCTCGCGACGCCGGTCAGATACGGATCGACGATCGGGTTGCGCAACAGCGCCTGCAACAGCGTGCCGGCGAACGCGAGCGCGCCGCCGACGACCGCGGCGAGAACGACGCGCGGCACGCGCAGTTGCCACACGATCGTCGCCGCGTCGCCGCCCGACGAGGGATGGAGCAGCGCGTTGAGGAGCGCGTCGGGCGCGAGCGCGGCGCCGCCGAACGCGACGCCCGCCAGCATCGCGAGCGGGACCAGCGCGGCGAGCGCCGCCAGCCTCACCGCGTCGAGAGCTCCACCGCGAAGGTGCGTCCCGGCATCGGAAACCCGCCGACGTCTTCGTAGCGCTCGCCACCCAGATCGTAGACGCGCAGCGAGAGCAGCGCGCGCGGCGCGAGGCGCAAACGCGCGTACGCGTCGACGCGCGTGAACGGCGGCGCCGCGCCGAACGGATCCGCGTTGCGCCCGACCGAGTGCGCGACGAGCCCGGCCGCCGCGAGCAGCGCGCGCGGCGCGGCGGCGTACGCGAGCTCGACGTTCGAGACGATCACCGGCCGGCGCGGCAGCCGCTGCTCCGCGGCGGTGAAGTTCTGCGCGCGGTAGAGGTCGGTGAAGTTCACCCGCGCGGTCACGCCGTTCAGCGGCCGCGTCCGCACGTCCAAGGTGAAGCCGGCGATCGACGCGCGCTGCACGTTCTCGACGCTCGAGGACGTCGCGACGATCAGATCGTTGCCGGCGGTGACGAACCAGCCGAGGCTCGCACCGCCGAGCACGTTCGCCGCGTCGAACGCGAGGTCGAGGTTCTTCGTGCGCTCGGGATGCAAGTTCGGGTTCGAGAAACCGGGGTAGTACAGGTCGACCGCGGTCGGCGCGCGGAACGCGGTCGAAGCGTTCGCGCGCAGCGCGAGACCGTCGCCGATGCTCCACGTTCCGCCGAGCGAAGGCGCCAGCGCGCCGCCTTGCGCGCCGTCGCGCTCGGCGCGCAGACCGGCGTACGCGCGCAGCGTGCGCGTCAGCCGCAGCTGGTCCTGTGCGTAGACCGCCGTTTGCGCGAAGCCGTGCGCCGGCGGGCTGCCGTCGCCCGCGTCGATGCGGTCGGCGCCGTGCGCGAGGTCGACGCCGTAGACGAGCGCGCCGCCCTCGTTCTGCACGACGTCGCGCAGCGAGAGCTGCAGCCGCGACTCCACGTTCAGCAGCGCGAACGGCGCGCCGGTGAAGCTCTCCGCGGCGACCGGATCGCGGTAGACGAGCGACTCGCGCGTTCCGCTGAGGTCGAGCGTGAGCGCGGCGCGCCGCGTGGCGTGCGTGAACGAGGCGCGCGCGTCGGCGGTCACGTCGTCTTGGCGCGCGTTCGGGGTCACAAACGCGACCGTGCCCGGCACGCCGAGATGGCGCGCGACGATGCCGGCGTCGAGCGCGAGACCGAACGCGCCGAGATGCGTGGTGGTGCGCCCGCGCAGCGACGTCGAGGCGAGGTCGACGTCGGTGCGCACGCCGGCCGGATCGCTGCCGACGGCGGGAAACGCGAAGTCGTTGCGCGCGACGCGCCGCTCGAAGGCGATGTTCGGCGCGTCGATCACCAGCGCGTTCTCGCCGAACGTCGCCGCCGAAACGGTCGCGAGCGTCTCGCGCCGGTTTGGCGGCACGGTCACGATGTTGATGACGCCGCCGATCGCGCCGGTGCCGTACAGCGTCGCGCCGCTCCCTTCGACGATCTCGATGCGCTCGACGCCGGCGGTCGGCAGCGCGCCGAGGTCGATCGTGCCGATCTGCGCGCCGGCCAGCGGGCGCCCGTCGACGAGCACGAGCGTTTGGTTCGTGCCGGTTCCGCGCAGCGCGACGCCGGCGAACGAGCCGACCGGCCCGTTTCTGGTGACGACGACGCCGGGCACGTCTTCGAGCGCGGCGGCGACGGTGGTGAAACCGCGCCGCACGATCTCGGCTTTGGTGACGACGTACGTCGTCTTGCTGGTCGCGCCGGCCGGCTCGTCGCGGCGGTCGCTGGTCGAGACGCGGCCGATCTCGCCGAGCCCGGCGGTCGAAGATGAGGGCGAGGGGCTTGGCTCGGGCGCGGACTGCGCGAGCGCCGGCGCGCCGGCGAGTGCGATAAGGGCGGCGCAGAGTGCCGCGGAGGTGCGGAAGTGCATCGGGGTCCTTCCCTTGACGCGAGGGGTGAGGTTGATGAACGTCCGCGCGACGGTATCCTGGCTTCGCGGATCGATGCCTCGTGCTGCGGCCTTCCAGCCCTTCCGGACCGTGACGCGCAGCGGCTCCCCGCTGACAGTGGCGCGACCACGCCGGATTCTCACCGGCTTCCCGCGCACGCGAACTCGACCGGTGTTCGGGGCGCCGGTTGCGCGAATCCTGGTCCCGGTCGACGAGGTGCGAGCGTCTCGCCGCCGTATCGCCTCGCGGTGATCGTTCGCACCGCCGCACTGGCCGCGCTGATGGCGCTCGCGTCGTGCGCGCCGCCGCGATATACGACAGAAGTGAAGATGATCGCCGGGCCGCCGGTGAACCGCGTCGTCTCGCTGGTTCCGTCGATGACCGAAGATCTGTTCGCGGTCGGCGCGGGCGACAAGGTGGTCGGCGTCTCGACGTTCACCGACTATCCGCCGCAGGCGAAGCGGTTGCCGGTCGTCGCCACGTTCGCGTCGATCGCCACCGAACGCATCGTCGCGCTGCATCCAGACCTGGCGATCGGGATCGACGCGCAGGACCGGCTCGCCGGCGACCTGCGGCGCGCGCACGTTCAGGTGCTGCTCCTGCGCGACGACGGCTATGACGACATCTTCCGCAACCTGATCCAGATCGGCGCGGCGACCGGACATACCGGCGATGCGTTGGCGCTGATCAAGCACCTGCGCGCGCGGACGCAAGAGCTCGTGCGCAGCGTCAAGCCGCGAGCGCGCAAGCCTGCGGTGTTCGTCGTGCTCGGCAACGTCCCGGTCTACACGGTCGGCCACGGCTCGTACATCGAGCACCTCATCGAGCTGGCCGGCGGCCGCAACGCCGCCGGCGACGTGCGCGCGCCGTACGCGCGCTACAGCGCCGAAGCGCTCGTCGCGCGCCAGCCCGATCTCCTGATCGTCGATCCGGACATCCATCTGAACGAAGCGCTGAGCCGACCGCCGTGGAACGCGCTGCGCGCGGTGAAGCAGCACCGCGTCTACACCCTTCCCAACGCCGCGATCCTGGAACGCCCCGGCCCGCGCTACAACCAGGGCCTGGCGTGGCTGATCGCAACGATCGAGCGCGCCGCGTTGTCTAACCACCGTTGAACGTGCAAGAACACCGGCGTCTCTATCCGACCGGACCCGCGGCCCAGCGTGCGCTCGTCGTTGCGGTCGACCTGCAGGATCCGCAGCGGCCGCTCGCGCCCGAGCTGGCCGAGTTCGTCGCGCTCGCGAAGGCGGCCGGCGCGGCGGTCGTCGGCGAGGTCGTTCAGAAGCTCTCGCACGTCGATCCGGCGACGCTGGTCGGGAGCGGGAAGGCGCGCGAGATCGCCGAGCGAGCCGAAGAGCTGAACGCCGACGTGCTCTTCGTCTTCAACGACTTGCGGCCGCGCCAGCGCAACAACTTGGAGAAAGTCATCCCGCTGCCGATCGTCGACCGCACGATGCTGATCCTCGACATCTTCGCGCAGCACGCGCACTCGCGCGAGGGACAGCTGCAAGTCGAGCTGGCGCAGCTGCGCTACCGGCAGTCGAACCTCATCGGTGTCGGAGCCGCGCTTTCGCGGCTGGGCGGCGGCGTCGGAACGCGCGGCCCCGGCGAGACGAAGCTCGAAACCGACCGCCGCCGCATCGCGCAGCGCGTCACGCATCTGCAGCGGCAGCTCGAGGACGTTCGCAAGCAGCGCGGGACGCGCCGCGCCGGTCGCGGGCGCGATCCGTTCGTCGCGCTGGTCGGCTACACCAACGTCGGCAAGTCGTCGCTGCTCAACCGGCTCGCCGGGACGGGCCAAGGCGAAGGCGCCTTCGTCGCCGACCAGCCGTTCGCGACGCTCGACCCGACGCTGCGCCGGGCCTACGTCGCGCCCGGCACGAACGTGCGCCTCGCCGACACCGTCGGCTTCATCACCGCGCTGCCGCAAGAGCTGGTCAACGCGTTCCGCGCGACGCTCGAAGAGCTCGACGCGGCCGACGTGCTGCTGCACGTCCACGACGCCGCGAATCCCGACTGGCCGCGCCAGAAAGCCTCCGTCGAAGCGATCCTGCGCGAGCTGAAGCTGGAGGAAAAGCCGGTCATCGAGGTCTTCAACAAGATCGATCGGATCGACGCCGCCGGGCGCGCGGCGCTGCCGCCGAACGCGATCGAAGTCAGCGCCTCGACCGGCGAAGGGATCGACAAGCTGCGCGCCGCGGTCGCGCAACGCGTCGAGCCGAGCCGGTGATCGGGCGCGCGGTGCGCAACGCCGTGCTCGCGTGCGCGGCCGCCGCGGCATTGGCCGGCTGCGCGCCGCGCGAGCAAGCGAAGAGCACCGAGCGCGACCGCTACGTCAGCGCGTACGAGCAGCTTCACCCCTCCGTGGTGTTGTTCACGATGAAGATTCCCGCCGACGATCCGAAGCGCAAGGGCGAGTGGGACGACGCGTACGGGAGCGGAGTGGTCGTCGAGAGCGGTTCGTGGGGCTCACGCATCCTTACCGACGCGCACGTGATCGCCGACGCGAAAGACTTGGTGGCGACGGTCGACGACGGACCGCACGCGCCCGCGCGCGTCGTCGCGACGACCGGCGAGAGCGACGACCTCGCGCTCGTCGATGCGCCGCTCAAAAACATGAAGCCCGCGAAGCTCGGCACCATCGCGAACTTGGAACCGGGAACAGCGATCGGCGTCCTCGGCTACCCGATCCCCGACGCCTTCGACGACGAGCACCTCGGCCGCACGGTCTCGCTCTACACCGGCCGCGTCGCGAGCGTGCGCAAAGGCGCGCTCGAGCTCGACGTCGCGATCATCCCCGGCGAGAGCGGCGGCCCCGTCTTCGACGTCTCGACCGGCGAGGTCATCGGCATCGCCGAGTCGCGCTTCGAGGAAGAGCGCGCGATCGGTTTCGCCACCCCGATCGACGCCGCAACCCGCTTCCTCGCCGCCCACCGCCGAACCACCGCCGCTTCAAGACGCTAAGTCGGAGGTTTGGGGCGCTACAGTCCGGTGGTCGACTGGAGGCCGATCAGGCCGAGCTCGCTGGTTTGGTCCTTGCGGACGACGACTTGCGCCGTGTAGGTGTTGTAGCCCGGCGAGCTGATCGTAATCGTCTGCGTCCCGGTCGGGACGCTGTTCACGGTGAACGCGCCCTTGTCGGCCGGCGAGATGCGCATGACCTGGGTGCCGATCTGGATCGTCGCGTTCGGGATCGGCTGGTCCTGATGGTTGGCGTCGACCAGCCGCCCGGTCACCGAGCCGCGCTCGGTCACGCCCTCGGGGTTGGGGTTCTCGCAGCCCTTGGCGCCCAGCAAGGTCACCGCGGCAAGCGCGACCAGACCGAGGACGGAGGCGCGCCGGGTCAAGTTCGTGTATATCTTCAGGTCGTGTCTCCCTATGGTCCGGTCGCTATCTATCTCGCCGTCGCGTTCGCGGCTTCCCTCGGGTTTTGCATCCTCCCGGGTCTTCTCGCCAAGAAGAAGCCGAACCCCGTGAAATCGGAAGCGTACGAGTGCGGCGTCGAGCCGACCTCCGACGTCTCCGGGCGCTTCCCGGTGAAGTTCTACCTGATCGCGATGCTGTTCGTGATCTTCGACGTGGAGGCGGCCTCGTTCTATCCCTGGGCCGTGCAGATGCACGCGCTGCGGCTCTTCGGCCTGGCCGAGATGCTGATCTTCGTGATCGTGCTCGCCGTCGGCTACGCATACGTGTGGAAGCGAGGCGGTTTCGCGTGGCGCTGAACGGCGGCGGCGACTTTCTGCTCACGACGGTCGACTCGGTCGCGCGCTGGGCGCAAGCCTCCAGCGTCTGGCCGCTGACGATGGGGCTGGCCTGCTGCGCGATCGAGATGATGACCGCCACCGCGCCCGAATACGACATCGCGCGGCTCGGCTCCGAGGTCTTCCGGGCCTCGCCGCGGCAGGCCGATCTGATGATCGTCTCGGGCCGCGTCTCGAAGAAGATGGGACCGATCGTGAAGCGGCTCTACGATCAGATGCCCGAGCCGAAGTGGGTGATCTCGATGGGAGCCTGCGCCTCCAGCGGCGGCGTCTTCGACAACTACGCGATCGTGCAAGGCGTCGACACGATCATCCCGGTCGACGTCTACGTGCCGGGCTGCCCGCCGACGCCCGACGGTCTGCTCTACGCCGTCAACCTCATCCAGCAGCAGATCAAAGCCGGCGGCCGCGGCGGCGTCCTCGCCCGCGCCTGACGAGAAAGCCTACATGCCCAGCCCTCAAGCGCCTCCGGCCGGAGCGACCGCTCTGGACCCCACCGCGGTACGTCCCGATATCGCCGACGCGCGCGTCGTGCGCACCACGCCGGGCGAGCTGCGCGCCGTGCTCGACGGCCTGCGGAACGAGGGGATGACGATGCTGGTCGACGTCGGAGGCGTCGACTACCTCGAGCGCGTGCCGCGCTACGACGTCGTCTATCATCTGATGAAGATCACCACCGCGCCGGCGAGCCCGGCGCAGGTCGGAACGCCCGAGCGGGTGCGCGTGCTGTGCGGCGTCCCGGGCGACGCGCCGGTCGTGCCGTCGGTCGCCGGCGTGTGGCCGAGCGCCGACTGGGCCGAGCGCGAAATCTTCGATTTGTACGGAATCACGTTCACCGGCCATCCCGACCTGCGCCGCATTCAAATGCCGGACGAGTGGGAAGGCCATCCGCTGCGCAAGGACTACCCGCTGCGCGGCCCCGCGCGCGAGCGCACCCCGCGCCCCTCGTTCGCGCTGAAGTCGAACGTCGCCGCGGGCACGCCCGCGTCCGGGCGCACCGCCGCCGCGCTGCAGAAGCAGATCGCGCAGGCGCGCGGCCGCAGCGAGCTCCACGGCGCCGCCGATCCTGCCGCAGCCGCGCAAAGCGCGAAACATCCCGGCGGCTCGGCAACCGCGGGTGAAGCGAAGCCGGAACAGCTGGCGGACCGTCCCGTCAACTTGAAGTCGAAAGACAATACGCCATGACCATGTCGAGCGTCGCGCCGGAGGCGGCGGGCTACAACGTCGACGTCGTCGAGAAGACCGACAACCGCATGGTGCTCTCGATGGGACCGCAGCATCCCTCGACGCACGGCGTGCTGCAGATCGTCACCGAGATCGAAGGCGAGATCGTCACCAAGGCGTCGCCGGAGATCGGCTACCTGCACACCGGGATCGAGAAGAGCGCCGAAAACCTGTTCTGGTCGCAGGCCTCGACGGTGATCGAGCGGATGGACTACCTCTCGCCGCTCACCAACGCGCTGTGCTACTACCTCGCGGTCGAGAAGCTGCTCGCGATCGAACAGCAGATTCCGCCGCGCGCGCAGCAGGTGCGCGTGCTGGTCAGCGAGCTCTCGCGGATCGCCTCGCACTGCGTGTGGCTCGGCACCGGCGGGATCGACCTCGGCGCGCTGACCGGATTCTTCTACTGCTTCGATCTGCGCGAGCGGATCCTCGATCTGTTCGAGATGTCCGGCGGCGCGCGGATGCACCCCAACTACATTCGCGTCGGCGGGCTGGCGCAAGATCTCCCCGACGGATTTCTCGGCAAGCTCGACGCGGTGATCGACATGTACGAGCCGCGGATGCGCGACGTGCGCCGGCTGCTGCAGAAGAACCCGATCCTGCAAGACCGCATGATCGACGTCGGGATCATCGAGCCGCAGGACGCGGTCGCCTGGAGCCTGACCGGCCCGGTGCTGCGCGGGACCGGGATCGCGTACGACGTGCGCAAGGCCTTCCCGTACTGCGGTTACGAGAACTACGAGTTCGACGTTCCGACGCGCACCGAGGGCGACGCCTACGCGCGCTTCCTGGTCCGGCTCGACGAGATGGACGAAGCGATGCGGATCGTGCGCCAAGTGCGCAAGGAGCTGGACGCGCCCGGCCCGTGGCAGATTCCCGACACGAAGTTCGCGCCGCCGCCGAAAGAGACGATCGCGCTCTCGATGGAGGCCCTGATCCATCACTTCAAGCTGGTCTCCGAGTCGTTCCGCGTCCCGCCCGGCGACGTCTACCAAGCCGTCGAGGGCCCGCGCGGCGAATTGGGGTACTACGTCGTCTCGAACGGCGACAACCGCCCGTGGCGCGTGCGCACCCGCCCGCCCTCGATGTACAACCTGCAGGTGCTGAAGAAGATCGCGCTCGGCGAGCTGATCGCCGACATGGTCGTGATGATCGGTTCGCTGGACCCGGTGTTCGGCGAGGTCGACCGCTAGCGGAAGCCGCGCGCCATCAACGCGGCGCAGAGCGGGATTAGCATCAGCAACGTGACTTCGAGCGCGAGCAGCGCGCGCGTCTGCGCGTATGCGCGGCGCTCGATGCGGATCGTTCCGTCCGCCAGCGCGGTCGCGCCGAGGCGCAGGAAGTGGATCGTCGGCGGGATCGAGAGCAGCGCCCCGGCGGCGAACAGCGCCATCTTCGTCCAGAAGATCGGGTTGTGCAGAAAGTACGCGGCGGTCTTCGGCGAGTAGATCAGCCGCAGGATCCCGCTGACGATCACGAGCCCGGCGACGATACCGTAGGCGCGGTCGACCGACCGCAGCCGCGCGAACGTCGGCCCGGCGAGGACCTCGCGGTAGAAGAAGACCTCGGCGAACAGGCAGCCGGCGAGGGTGAAGATCAGGCCGAAGTGCAGCCAAGCGAGCAGCGCGTCGAGCAGCATGGCGGACAGGTTCAACCGACCCCTCGGCGCGGTCCCGCCTACCCGGTTTTGCGTATGGGGGAGTCGACCCGCCCGGCGTTAGGGTGTAGCCGAGGAGGACTGCTCCATGACCAAAATCACGGCTCTCGCCGTCGGCCTGGGCGTGCTGACCGCCTCGTGCTCCGGCGGGCACGGCGCGACGACCCTGCCGCCCCCCGGCCGCGGCGCTTCGGCGTCCGGGGCCAGCACCATGGGCGCGCACAACCTGCGCCCGAAGTCGATCGCCGCGCCGGCCGGCTGGGCCGCGACCGGGACGGGCGCGCTCCCGCTGGCGAACGCCACCGACCTGGGCCAGCTCGACCGCGGCAAAACGGTCGACGTCACGCTCGCGCTGCAAATGCGCAACGTCGACGCCGCCAAGGCCGCGATCGCGGCGCATCAGGTGATCTCGCGCGGCGCGTTCGTCGCGCAGTACGCGCCCTCGTCGAGCCAAGTCTCCGCGGCGGTCGGCTATCTCCAAAGCCAAGGCTTCAGCAACGTTCAGGCGGCGCCGAACAACATGCTCGTCACCGCGACCGCCTCGGCCGCGACGGTCGAGAAGGCGTTCGACACCTCGCTGCACGCGTTCAACGTCGGCGGCAAGACGTATTTCGCGAACACGCAGCCGGCGTTCGTGCCCAGCGCGCTCGGCGGAAACGTCGTCGCGGTGCTCGGGCTCAGCAATGCACCGGGCATGAAGCCGTCGCCGATCACCAAGCCCGCGACCGGCGTGTCGCCGGGCACGTTCGACGCCGGCGGTCAGCCGCATCCGACCAGCTGTCTGGAGAACGCGAACCAGACGACCGGGGCGCCGGTCTGCCCGCGCTGGTACGATCCGGCGACGTTCAACATCACCTACGACGCTGGGAGCACGCCGCCGGCGACCAACACCCCGGTCGCGATCGTCGCGATCGGCGATCCGTCGCAGGGAATCGCCGACTACCGGTACGGCGCGCAGAAGTTCGGTCTGCCGAGCGTTCCGCTCAACGTCATCCACGTCGGCGCAGCGACCAGCGACACGACGGGGAACGGCGAGTGGACGCTCGACCTCACGTACATTCAGGGAATGGCGTACAGCGTGCAGCGGATCGACCTGTACACCGCGCCGAGCTGGGCGTACTCGGATCTCGTGCGCGCCTTGAACAAGTGGGCCAGCGACGACACCGATCCGGTCTTGAACGCCTCGATCGGCGGCTGTGAAGCCTTCCCGTACATCAGCGGCGACATGCTGGCCGGCGACATGGTGCTGGTCGAAGCGGCGCTGCAAGGCCAGACGCTCTTCGCGTCGACCGGCGACACCGGCGCGTACTGCGGCGTCGACGGCGTTCCGCCGAACGGCGGCGTCGGCGGTGCGCCGTTCGTCGAGTATCCGGCCTCGTCGCCGTACGCGGTCGCGGTCGGCGGCGTCGACGTCTTCAGCAACGTCGACGGAACCTATCTCGGCGAAGACGCCTGGCAGTCGGGCGGCGGCGGCCTGAGCCAGTTCGAGTACTCGCCGTACTGGGAGCAAGGGGTTCAGCCCGTCGGCACGACGCCCATCGGCTACAGCTTCCGCGGCGTGCCGGACGTCGCGTACGACGCCGGGATCGAGACCGGCGGCCTGACCTGGAACACGGCCGGATCGTCGTTCATCAACGGCGGGACGAGCTTGGCCTCGCCGATGGCCGCGGGCGTGTACGCACGGATGCAGAGCGGGCACGGGAACGCGCTCGGGTTTGCGGCGCCGCTGCTGTACGCGATCTACGGCCGAAGCTCGGCGCAAGAGCTGAACGGCCCGCCGGCGACGCAGCTCTACGGCCCGTTCCACGACGTCCTGGTCGGCACGAACGGCCTCTACACGGCGAAGCCCAATTACGACTACACCACCGGGATGGGCAGCTTCGACATCGCGCGCCTCTACGCAGCGCTCAAGTAGGTGCGCGCCGTCTGAACCTCTGCTCGCAAACGACCGCCGGCGCCGTTCTCCTCGCGGCGCCGGCGGTTTTTCGCCCGATTTTCGCGCGCCGTGTCGAAACTCCGCACCGCCGAACGTCGTAATAGTGAACGCCGACAAGCGTGCACGGTAGGTCCAATCTTGCCACGCTCGCGAGTACCGCTGGCAACTTTCGCATCACGGCAAGATGTCACGCACGGTGCTCGAAACGCGTCTGTTCTTGCGGAGGCCCGTTCCCGATGTTCCCGATCACCGGCACCCAGACCGTCCATCAGAACTTTTCCGCCAACGGCGAGGAGGTCCGCGGCGCGCTCGCATCGCTCTCGTTCGCGGTCGCGCTCGTCGTCGACGCCGCCGGAGATTCGGAAATGCGTCTGGCGCGCTCGGCGCGGCACGCCACCGGCGCGCTCGGCGATGCGCTGATGGTCGCCGCCGGGCGGCCCTCGCACCGGCTCTGGCGCGAGGCGCGCTCGCTGGTCGCGGACTTCGTCCGCGACGCCGAGGACGCGCCGCTCGCGTACGAGGCGCACGAGGCGCTGGACTCGCTGCGCAGCTTCGTCGACGAGAACGCCGACCTGGCGTAGAATAGCGCGTCCGCGCTTGACGCGCGTGTAAGGTATACCTTACCATGTCCGGGTGAGAGCCGAGGAGCGCAGCAGCCTGCTGCACGATCTGTGCGTGGAGACGCTCGACTCGTGGCGCGGGATGTCGCTCACGTCGCGCGTGGTCCTGGCCGCGGGCGTGATCGGAATCGTGGTGCTGAACGTGCTGGAGCGCACCACGATCCCAGGCGCGCTGCTCTCGGCGCTGCGCGTCGCGGCGCTGACGGCCGTCGTCGCCGGCTGCGTCGCGAACTCGCGCGCGGCCGATGAGTTCTACCAGCGCGTGTACCTGTACGCGTGTACGTTCACCCTGGTGGTCGCCGTGCCGGTGCTGTACGCGCTCGCGGAGTTCGGCGTGAACCTCGGCGTCCGTTCGGTCTCGGTGGTCGCAGGAATCTTCGGCGTCGCGTTCCTCGCCGTGTTCGCGGCGATGCGGCGCGGATGAAGAACCGCGTGCGCGAGCTGCGGCTGGAACGAAATTGGACGCAGAAGGACCTCGGCGACCGGCTCGGGATGTCGCGCCAAGCGATCATCGCGATCGAGAACGAGCGCTTCGATCCTTCGCTGCGGCTCGCGATTCGCATGAGCCGTCTGTTCAAGAAGCGGGTCGAAGAGATCTTCGTCGCGGACGACCGTTAGACGGCGCGCAGGCCGCGGCGCCGCCGGTGATCGCTTCGTCGCTCATGATGCCGCCGATGTACGCGATCCGCTTCCCGTCGCCGGACCATCGCGGTGAGGCGATCTGCAGTTGCGGATGATGGATCTTCGTCGCGTTTCCGGCGGCGAGATCGAGCGTGTACAGCTCCGCGATCCACCAGTTCGCATCGCCGTTCCCGTGCGCGGCCGTCGCCGCGAAGCGCGTTCCGTCCGGCGACCAGTCGAACTCGTAGACGTTCAGATCCTTCGGGCCGAGAAGCCGCACCGCGCCGCCGCTCGCCGGCACGACCGCGAGCCGCTGCTCGTAGACCACCGTGCCCACCACGCCCGCGTCGGGCGTCGCGGGGTTCAGCGGGCTCGGCGCCTTCGGCGCGTCCGGCGAGTACAGGAACGCGATGCGTGCCCCATCCGGCGACCAGCGGGGCGTCGAGAGCGGCCCGTTCGCGCGCGTGAGGATCCGCGCCGCCCCGCTTGCGGCCACGCCGGCGATCGCGATCTGCGGCTGTCCCTTCGAGTCGGTGGTGACGAAGGCGATGCGCCGGCCGTCGGGCGACCAGGCGAGATCGCTCTCCTCGCAGCGCCGCCCCGGACACGCCGTGATCGCGCGCGCGACGGCGGCATGCGCGACCTCCGCGAGCCGGATCGAGCTATGGTCGCCAACGCTTTCGACGTACGCGAAGCGCCGGCCGTCCGGCGCCAGCGCGACCTGGACGAACTGGTGGACTCCGCTGAGCGTCGCGGCGATGTGCTCGAACGGCACGGGCTCGGCGCCCGTCGCTCGCGGCAGCCCGGCCGCGGCCAGAGCAGCCCACGCGACAAGGACTCCGAGTCGACTACGGTTCGGCATCCCGGACGATACCGCGCCGGCTACCGGAAACCCGGCCGCGGATTCCGGAGGCGCGAGCGGCCGCCCGCGCCCGGTCGCGCTGACGGAGCGCACATCTGACGGGAGTCCATAAACATTCCGCTCGCGGAGGCCGATACAAGGGATTACCGGCGGCCGCCGCACCGATCACCTTCGCGAGAGGAACCCATGCACACGGGCATTCCGGCGCGGCGCGTGAGCACGCGCGTCAAAGCCAAACGCAGCGGAACGCGACTGAACTCGCTCGAGACGCTGCTCGTCGTCCTGAGCGTCGTCGCCCTCGTCGACTGCGCCGTCATCGCCTGGCTCATCGTCCGCGGCTTCGCGGACTGACCGCCGCCGAAACCGCGCCCTCGTCCCGGCGGCGAGGGCGCGCTCGCGTGCTTGCAGCCACGCAAAAATGCGCGAGTCTCCCCCAAATTTGAGGGGCGATAAAGGGCCGTTCGGCTCCGGGACCGCTGCCCCTGAACGACCTAGGCTCCGGGACGAAAGCACGTCGTACAACGGGACGTTCTTTTCACTTGGACCCATGTCCGGTCGGCGACATTTTAGGAGCGCACCGATGCGCACCAGCCGCCGCAAGGATTGGACATGGCCGTCGCCGTCGAACATGAATTCGCCGCCCTCCCGCATGCCGATGCTCGTCCCGGCGTGCACATGTTCTCGCGCGCCTGGGTCCTGGCGCTCCTGGCGGCCGACGTGGTGCTGTTCCTCGGCGCGACCTATCTCGCGAGCCTGTTCGTCAAGCACTTCTGGCTCCCGACGCTGCTGATCCGCCACGTGGCGGTCCCCGCGACGCTGACCGCGGTCCTGTCGGTCGTCGTCTTCTGGCAGTTGGGCCTCTACCGCCACTCGTTCGCGATGTCGGTGCGCGACGAGTTCTACCACACGGTCGCCGCGCTGTCGCTGGCCTCGGCGCCGGTGCTGATCCTGTTCTCGATCTTCCCGACGATCTCGACCTCGCGGCTGGTCGCGATCTTCGGCCTGCTCTTCGCGATCGCGCTGGTCGGGACGGCCCGCGCGACGTTCCACCGCCTGCGCGACGTCTTCATGCTGGCCCACCCGCGCCGCATCGCGGTCGTCGGCCATCCATCGCGCCTCGAGTTCGCCGAGGACGCGATGCGCTCGCTCCCCAACGCGCGCGTCTTCCGCCTTTCCGTCCCGAACATCGACGCGGTCGGCGCGCTGAGCCCCGACGCCGTTGCCTCGCAGGTGTGGTTCCGCCACGCGATCGAGTGGGGCTGCGAGACGCTGGTCTTCACCGAGATCCTGCCGCCTTCGATGATGCCGCAGGTGCTCGCCGCCGCGCAGCAGGCCGGGATGACGATCGCCTTCGCGCCGCCGCGTATCCGCGTGCACGCCTACGACCTGCACATGGAGCAGGTCGGGAAGCAGGCCCTGATCGTCGCCAGCCCGCTCAAGGCGACGCGCTCCGGGGCCCGCCTCGGCAAGCGGCTCTTCGACGTCACCATCGCCGCGCTCGCGCTGGTGCTCTTCGCGCCGGTGATGCTGCTGGTCGCGGCGGCGATCTCGCTCGAAGACGGCGAGCCCGTCCTGTACCGCCAAGAGCGCGTCGGCCGCGACGGCAAGAGCTTCACCATCTTCAAGTTCCGCTCGATGCGGACCGACGCCGAAAAGGACGGCGCGGCGCTTGCCACCCGCGGCGACGCGCGCGTCACCCGCGTCGGGAAGCTCATCCGCCGCACCTCGCTCGACGAGCTGCCGCAGCTATTCAACGTGCTGCGCGGTGAGATGTCGATCGTCGGCCCGCGCCCCGAACGCCCGGTCTTCGTGCAGCAGTTCGAGCAGAAGTACCCGCGTTACGCCGAGCGCCACCTGGTCGCGCCGGGGATCACCGGCTGGAGCCAAGTCTACGGCAAGCGCGTCGTCGGGTTCGAAGACGTGCCCGAGAAGCTGAGCGGCGATCTGTTCTACGTCGAGAACTGGTCGCTGTTCATGGACGTCGCGGTGTGCCTGAAGACCGCGGCCGAAGTTCTCTTCCACAAAGCCGCCTAGCGCGAGCGCCGCAATGAGCGCGCCGATTCAAGTCGCGGGCCGCACGTACTATCCGCACGTCGAAGGCTTGCGCGGCGTCGCGGCGCTGTACGTCTTCGTCTTCCACATCTGGCAGACCGCGATCCAGCACCCGGCGACCGGGACGCTGACCGCCTGGCTTGCTGCGACGCCGTTTCTGCAGTACGGACACTTCGCCGTCGCCGCGTTCATCGTGATCTCGGGCTACTGTCTGGCGCTGCCCGTCGCGCAGCGCGGCCCCGGGTCGTTCGACGCGAAGCAGTTCTTCGTACGGCGCGCGTGGCGGCTGATGCCAGCGTACGTTCCGGTCGTGCTGCTCTCGGTGATCCCGTTCTGCGCGGTCGCGCTGCTCACCGGCACGCGCATCAACCTGCCGCACATCGGAATCGCCGTCGCGCTCCACCTGGCGCTGATCCACAACCTGTTCTTCGCGACGACGGAGTACTTGAACGGGCCGCTGTGGAGCATCGCGCTCGAGTGCCAAATCTACGTGGTCTTCGCGCTGCTGCTGATCCCCGTCTGGCGGCGGTTCGGGATCGCCGCGCAGCTGGCGGTCGCGCTGGTGCTCGGCTTCGTTCCGCACTTCGCCTTCCAGCACGTTTCGCGCGCCTTCGACTGGACCGTGCCGTGGCTGCTGGGACTGTTCGCGATGGGCGTCGTCGCGGCGGCGATCTGCGCGCGCCCGGCGCTGCCCCGGCTGCCGTGGAACGCGCTTACCGCGCTCGCGGCGGTGGTCGCGGTGATCGCCATCGTGCCGTTCCGCGACGGCGTCACGTTGGATTTCTGGCTGTGGCCCGGCGATCTCGCGCTCGGCGCGACGCTGGCGCTGTTTTTCGTCGCCGCGCATCGCAACGCGCGCATCCTGCCGGCGCGCCTGCTGAGCGCGCGTCCGGTCGTCTTCCTGGGCACGTTCTCGTACAGTTTGTACCTGATCCACGCGCCGCTCGTCGATCTGGTCGGCGTTCTGCTGAAGCGCGCGCACGCGGGGCCGCTCGAGAGCGTGCTGGTGTGGCTGCTCGTCGTGCTCGCCGTGGTCGCGCTCGCGTACGGTTTCTACCGCCTGTTCGAGCGCCCGTTCATGACACCGTCGTTCCGCCGCGCGATGCAGCGCCGGCTGCGAAAGAACAACAGCGCGGACCCCGCGCCCGAAACCGTTTCGGAGCTGGTGGCGCAGCCCGCGTCCTGATGCGGCTCTGCATCGTCTCGGCGAAGTATCCGTACGGGCAGAAGGAGCCGTTTCTCGACACCGAGCTGCGCGGGCTCGCCGCCCCGCGCGATCCGATCACCGTTTTTCCGACCTCGCCCGAAGCGGCCGCGTTCGGCTACGCCGACGTTCCGGCCGACGTCGTGCGCCTTCCGCTCGCGGGCCCCGCGACGCTCGCGCTCGCCGCGCGCACGTGCGCACGCCGCCCGCTGCGCGCGCTCGCCGCGCTGGCGGCCCTCATCGGCGAGCGCTATCCGCTGCGCGCCAAGCTGAAGAACCTCGCCGTCGTCCCGAAAGGCTTGGCGCTCGCCGAGATTGCGCGCGCGCGCCGTTTCGAGCACATCCACGCGTACTGGCTTTCGACGCCCGCGACGGTCGGCTGGATCGCGGCGCGCGTCGCCGGCATCCCGTTCAGCGCGACGACGCACCGCTGGGATCTCTACGAGAACAACCTGGCGGCGCGGAAGCTGCGCGACGCGAGGTTCGTGCGGACGATCTCCGAGCGCGGCCGGCGCGACCTCCTCAAGCTCACCGGCGGCGATCCCGCCAAGGCGGTCGTCGTGCGGCTCGGGGTCGAGCTGCCCGCGCCGCGTCCCGTCTCGGTCCCCGCCGGCGAGGGCGGCGCGCCGTTCGTGGCTGCGGAGCCGCTGTCCGATCGCGCGCGGCCGCTGCGGATTCTGTGCGCGGCGCGGCTGGTCGCGGTCAAAGGGCACGCCGTGCTGGTCGCGGCGCTGGCGCTGCTGCGCGCGCGCGGCGTCCCGTTCGCGTGCACGCTGGCCGGCGAGGGCGAGCTGCGCGGCGAGATCGAGCGCGCGATCGAGGCGGCCGGCCTCGGCGACGCGGTGCGGCTCGCCGGCGACGTCCCGCACGACCAGCTGCTCGCGCAGCTCGAAGCCGGCGAGTACGACGTCTCGGTGATCTCGAGCATCGAGCGCCCGGGCGGGCTGATGGAAGGCGTCCCGGTCGCGCTGATCGAGGCGATGGCGGCCGGCGCGGTCGTCGTGGGCACCGACTCGGGCTCGGTTTCCGAGCTCGTCGACGGCACGACGGGACTGCTGGTGCCGCAGTCCGACCCGGCCGCGCTGGCCGAGGCGCTGGCCCGGCTGGCCCGCGACCCGGAGCTGCGCGCACGGCTGCGCGAGGCCGCTCGGCAGCGGGTCGAGGTCGACTTCGACCGCACCCGGACCACTGCACGCTTGCGTGCCATGATGGCGAGCTCATCGTGAGAGGGGCTCACCGGCGGGGTATATCGTGCGGGGCATCACTCGCTTGGAAGCTTGGCCCGTCGCGTCGAACCTCACGGATGTAAGATATGCTCGCCTCGAACACCCTGCGGCCTGATCTGAGCGACCGGCGTACCCGCCTGGCCCTCGGCATCGCAGTGCTCGGCGCGCTCATCGCGGCGTTCGTGTACACGATCGGGACCGGCGACGTGCGGCTGACGGTCGCGGTCGCCGGGGTGGCGATCGCGCCGGCGCTGCTGGTCCTGGCGATCAAACGCTCGTACCTGTTCCCGTACGGGCTCTACATCGTCTTGATCCCGTTCGACAACATGCTGAAGATCTCGGGCTCGGGCACGCTCACCAAGATGCTCGGGATCGTCTCCACGCTCTTCATCATCGTCTACGCGATCAGGCGCAAGGGGCTCAACCAGCCGCCGCTCACGCTGTACGTGTGGTGCGGTTACGTGATGTGGCTGCTCTGCTCGCTGCTGTGGACCAACGACGTCTCGACCGGGTTCACCGACGCCGAGCAGATCATCTCGCTGGTCGCGATGTACGCCGTCCTCGCCGTCGCGCCGGTCGAGGAGCGCGACGTGCGCGCGGTCTGCACGTGCATCGTGCTGGGCGGGATCGCGGCGGCGTTCTACGGGATGTACCTGCTCCACCAGAACCCGGTGCAGACCGCCGGCGAGTACAACCGGCTCATGATCAACGTCGACGACCGCACGATCGACGCGAACCACTTCGCGAACGCGATGCTGGCGCCGATCGCCCTCTCGCTGGTCGCCCTGCTCAACGCGCGCAAGCCGCTGATGGTGCTGGGCTCGCTCTTCGCGCTTACCGTGCTGATCGGGGGAGTGCTGATGAGCCTGTCGCGCGAGGCGATGCTGGCGATCGTCCTGATCGTCGTGGTGGTGAGCCTGTTCTCGAAGCGCCGCGTGCTCGCCGCCGCGATCGGCGCGCCGCTGCTGATCCTGACCCCGATCCTGGTCCCGTCGATCGGCGTGCGGATGAGCGACGCGTTCAAGACCGGCGGCGCCGGACGCACCGGCATCTGGGAAGTCGGCTGGCGCATCTTCAAGCAGCATCCGTTCTTCGGCGTCGGTTCCGGCGGGTTCATCGACGCGTACAACCGCAACTACCTGCACGTCTTCCAGTTCTACAACGCCGGCTGGAACCGGCCGCCGCACAACACGCTGCTCCACACCGCGGCGGAGCTGGGCGTCGTCGGCGTGCTGTTCGTCGTGACGGCGTTCGCGGTCACGTTCCGCCAGTTCCGCCCGATCAAGCGCGGGGACTCGCTCTACGATCTGCGCGTCGCGTTCACCGCCTCGCTGCTCGGGCTCGCGCTCGTCTCGCTCTTCATCGACCTGCTGAACTACAAGTACTTCTGGCTCGCGCTGACGACGGTCGCGCAGATGCGGACGGTCGTCGCGATGCGGCGGCGCGCCGCGCCGGCGCCGGTGCTCGCGAACGAACCCGTCCCGGCGCTCCCGGTGCGGCGCACCTTCCTTCGGCGGCGCTCGGCACCGGCGGCGCCGTGAACGTAGCCGTCGCGCTCACCTCGCCCGTCGTCCCGGCGTGGCTCGCCGCGTGCATCGAAGCGCTGCGCAGGCAGCCGGAACTGACCACGCGCGTCGTCCGCGTCGCCGGAGCAGCGCCCGCGCCGCCCGGCGGTCCGGCGGCGCGCCTCGGCGGCAAGGCGCTCGCGCCGGTGACGGTCGCGCTCGACGAGGGCGATCTGCACGCCGCCGATCTCGTCGTCGACCTGACCGCCGGCGGCGTCGCGTCCGGCGGTTCGCATGGCGTATGGTCGTTCCGGCTCGGCGAAAACGACGACCGCACGCTGCCCTTCGCGCATGAGATCGCCGCGGGCGCGCGGACGTTCGAGATCGCGCTGGTGCGGCGGATCGGCGAGCGGCGCGAGGCGTTGCGCATCGGGCGCTTCGCGGTGACGCGCTGGTATCCGAGCACGCTGAAGCTCGCGCTTTCACAAGCCGCGCGCTGGCCCGCGACGCTCGCGGCGGCGCTCGCTTCCGGCGCGCAGCTCGATGCCGTCCGCGAGGAAACCGCCCCGCATTCGCTGCAGCTCGGCGCCCTCGGACGCGCGCGCTTCGGTGCAGCGCTGCTGGCGCGGCTCGCCGGCGCCGCTGCGACCGCGCTACTCCAGATCGATGAATGGAATGTCGGCTTCGTCGACGGCGGCCCGCGCGCGTTGCTCGCCGAGGGACCGCTGCGCGTGCGCTGGCTGCCGGCACCCGACCGCAATGCCTTCATCGCGGATCCGTTCGTCGTCGCGCGCAACGGCGTGCGCGCCGTGTTCGTCGAGACGATCGGATTCGCCGACGAGCGCGGCCGCATCGAAGCGCTCGTCCTCGACGAGAACGACCGCGTCGTGCGGCGGGAGCGCGCGATCGACGGCGCGACGCACCTGAGCTATCCGTATCCGCTCGAGATCGACGGCGAGCTCTACCTCGTTCCCGAGAACAGCGCCGGAAACGAGGTCGCGCTCTACCGCTGCGTTCGCTTTCCCGACCGCTGGGAGCGCGAGGCCGCGCTGTTCGCCGGTTTCGACGGCGTCGACACGACGCTGTTCCGCCACGACGGCCGGTGGTGGGCGTTCTGCACGCGCTGGTCGCACGGCTCCACGCTCGCGCTCTTCGCGTTTCACGCCGAGACGCCGCGCGGCCGCTGGACGCCGCACGCGCTCAACCCGATCGTCGTCGACGTCGCGAGCGCGCGCCCCGCGGGACAGCCGTTCCTCGTCGACGGAACGCTTTACCGGCCGGCGCAGGACTGCTCGCAGACGTACGGCGGCGCGCTGGCGATCGCGCGCATCGACCTGCTCACGCCGACCGCGTATCGCGAGACGATCGTCCGCCGCCACGGCGCGCGCGCCTTCGGCCGCTGGGGCGACGGCATCCACACTGTGAGCTTCTGCGGCGACACGGTGGTCGTCGACGGCAAGCGCGCTTACCGCGATCCGCGGAAGCTTCCGCTCGCGGCGAAGAAGGTGGGCGCCCACGTCGCGCGCCTGTTCAACCGCCGCCGCCCGGCCAAAGAAGCGACCTTCGCTTAAGCCGGCTCGCCGGATTCCGATAACTAGAGAGCGGACCGGCGGAGACCTCGTGTAGACGCCGCTCCGGTTTACGCTCTCGAAGGCGAGGAGCGTCGCTTCGTCATGGGCGGCGCGCCTGAAAAAAAGATCGCTACACCGTCGGTCATGCCGGCAAGCTCGCCCGGCGGTGCAGCGCGAGATCAGCAGCCTACTCGACGTGCTGACTCTTCGGACCAAGTGTAACCGAAGTCACGCGTCGAGCGCAATCACCTACCTGGGGATTTTCCGATGCGTGCGCGTTCGGCCGTGTTGCGGCTTTGTGTCGTCGTCTCTTCGCTGTTGCTCGCCGCCTGCGGCGGCGGTGGCGGCAGCTCCGCCCTGCCGGCGGCGAACCTTGCGCCGCAGCCCGGCAACGGCGCGGGCAGCGGAGCGCCGGCCTCGGTCGCGTTCACGATTCAGATTCCCTCGGCGTCTTCGAGCGGATCCAAACGCCGTCCGCGCTACGTCTCCGCGGGGACGAAATCGGCCAGCGTCGCGTACGGTACGAACCGGCAGGTCGTCGACTGCACGACGACGTGCTCGCTGCAGATGACGGTGCTCCCGGGAACGGTCACCTTCAACGTCGGACTGTACGACGCGAGCGCCGGCGGCGGAAACCTGCTGGCGAGCGGAGCGACGACGACGACCATCGTGCCGGGACAGCAGAATTCCGTGAACATCACGTTCGCGGGCGTGGTCGCGAGCATCGCGCTCCTCTTCGGCGCCGGCTCCGTTGCGGCCGGAACGCCGGCGAGCGTTCCGGTGACCGTGACCGCGAAGGACGCCGCCGGCTACACAATCGTCGGCAGCGATCCGTACGCGACGCCGATCGCGCTCAGCGTCGACGGCTCGGGCGCCGCCGCGCTCTCGACGAGCTCGGTGAGCTCGCCGTCGTCAACCGTGTTGCTGAACTACAACGGCTCTTCGAACGTGAGCGCGCTGCACGTCTCGGCGAGCGTGCCCGGAACGAACGTCGCCGCGCAATCGCCCGCGCTGGCGGTGCAAGCGCCGGCGCCGCCGGCGGGCAGCGTGCCCGCGCACGTGACGACGTACTACTATTACGGCATCAACGGCACCAACGCGTCGATCCCCGCGAGCTGGATGGCCGCGCATGCCGACTACGTCGAAGACGACGGCGACACGGTCGCGCACGCGAGCGCGTTCAAGGCGGCCGGCGGAAAGTACGCGGTCTCGTACACCGACCCGGCCTACGTGCCGTACTGCTTCGCGCCGTTCTCCGGCCCGCAAGCGTCGTGCCAAGGCCAAGTCGGCAAGCTCGTCACCGACGAGTCGGCGTGGTTTCACGGACCCGACGGCACGCGCACGCGGAGCTACGTCGACGCGCACTTCGGTTATAAGGAAGTGCTGAACCCGGCGTCGCCGGCGGCGCAAGACGCGTATCGCAAGACGACGCAGGCGATCCTCGCCAACGGCCCGATCGACTACTTCTTCGCCGACGACGCGGGCGGCGTGTACATCGGCTCGGACGGCACCGAGATGACGGGCTGGTTCTGGGGCTTCAACGCGCCCGGCACGGAGATCACCACCGACGCCGACTTCATCGTCGCGAACAAGAAGATGCTCGCCGCGGCGGCGAAGCCGGTCGTGCTCAACGGCAGCACGCCGTACACGATGCTGCCCTCGTACAACGGGGCCTGGCTCGACTCGCCGAACGTGATGGCGCAGAACTTCGAGGGCTGCTTCTCCGACGACAACGGCGCGGTCGCCGGGCCGCACAACAACCGCTGGGTCTATCAGTCGAACGCGCTGCTGGCCACGTACGCGCACCGCACCAACGCGGTCTGCATGATGTACGCCAACCCGACGCCGGCCAACCGCGTCTACGAGATGGCGTCGTGGTGGATCACCTACGACGAGCGCTACTCGATCGCCGCGCCGTATACGTCGTACCCGCTGAAGGACGGCTTCACCGTCGTGCCGGAGTACGACGTCGTGCCGCGCCAACCGCTCACCTCACCGTCGGGCGACGTCTCGTCGATGCGCTCGGCGAGCGGCGCGTACGTCCGCGAGTTTGCCGCATGCTATCAAGCCGGCGCGCCGCTCGGGCCGTGCGCCGCGGTCGTGAACGCGTCCTCGTCGACCGAGTCGATGCCCATCCTGAGCGGCCGTTACACGAGCTCGCTCGTGCTCGACGATGCGAGCGAGTACACCGGGGGCAAGGCGAACTGGACCGGAACGATCCCCACCTCGCTCGCGCCGCAGACCGCGCTGGTTCTCCGCTGACCGACAACCCGGCGACCCCAGTACCGGCGAGCGGCGACGAGAAGCGCGCTTCACCGCTGCTCGTCACCGGCGGGCTGGGGTTCATGCTCGCCGGCTCGCTTGCGGTCGCGCTGTCGTTGACCGAGTACGCCGCGCGCGCGGAGCAGGCGCCGCCGCCGTTCGCGGCGGCGCTCCCCTACCTCGTCATCGACCCGCAGTTCGCGCCGCCGACGGCGGTGCATCTCGCGCTCGTCGCCATCGGCGCGCTGCAGGCGCTGGGATTGTTGCTGCTGTACCGCGCGCTGCGCAACCGCCCGCTGCTGAGGTCCCAGTTCGGAGTGCTCGCGATGCCGGCGGCGCTGATGGTGTTTTTCGCGCTCCGCGCGCACGCGGTCTCGGGGTTCGACACGTACGCGTATGCCGGATACGCGCAGCTCGCGCACCTGGCGGACGCGTACACGCCGCCGGCGACGCGCCTGCCGGGAACGTTCGGGGTGGTGAACGACGTGTGGGGATTGCCGCTCGTGCCGTGCTATTACGGCCCGCTGTGGGTGGTGCTCTCGCAACTCGTCGCCGGCCACGCGGGCTCGCTCGGCACGGCGATCTTCGCGCTGCGGCTGCTCGAGGTGCCGGCGCTGATCGCGGTCGTCCTCGTGCTCGCGCGCTGGAAGCGCGACGCCGCGCTCGTCGCGCTGCTGGCGCTCAACCCCGCCGTCTACTCGCTCTACGTCGCGAACGCGCACAACGACCTGCTCGCCGTCGCGCTGCTGCTGGCGGCGAGCGCGCTCGCGCGCCGGTTCCCGCTCGCGGCTGCGCTCGGCGTCGCCGCGGCGGCGCTGATCAAAATCCCGTTCGCCGCGGCGGCGCTCTACGTCTTCGCCGGGCGCGGCCAGCTGCTGCGCCGGGTATGGTGGATCGCGCTCACCGCCGTGCTTGCCCTGGGCTTGTCGTTCGCATTCGGCGGCAAGCCGTACTTCGAAGACCTGGTGATGCGCGTTCACCAAACGACGGCGAGCTCCGGATTGCTGTACGTGTTGACCGCGCGCGTCATCAAAGCGGGGCTCGCGATCGTCGCGGCGGTCGCGCTGCTGACCGCGTTTCTGCGCGCCGCAGTGTGGCGGACCGCGGGGTGGTCGTTCGTCACGCTGGGTTCGCTGACGTACCCGTGGTACTTGATTTGGCCGCTGCCGTACGCCGCGCTCGAGCGTCGCGCGCTGGCGTGGTTCCTCGTTCCGCTTCCGCTCCTTGCGGCGGCGATGGAGCCGGCGTTTCCGCACCTCGGTTTGGGCCAGGGCGTGCTGCTCGCGATGCTGATCGCCGCCGCGTACGAGATGCTGCGCGCGCGCCCGCTTTCGGTCGAGGAGTGAACGCTCTAGTGGGTCACCGCAGGGGACCCGCTAGAGCGTTCGCCCCGGGCCGTAGACGATGTTCGCGACCGCGAGCTTGAGGTCGAAGAACTTCGGGCGCAGGTACGCGATCGCGCCGGCTCGCCAACCCGGACGGGCCAGCCGGTACTGCTGCAGGACGTGCACCTCGTCGGCGTAGCGGGCCTTGTACTCCTCGTCGCCGCGCATGAAGTCGAACCGCTGGTAGCCGGACTCGATCGCGGTGCGGATCGCGCGCCCGATGATCCCCTTGCCGGGTGAGAGCTTGTCGTAGTCTTCGTCGAAGCCGATGATGTAGAGCCCGAAGTACGAACGCGGCTGGTCGACGAACGCGGCGGCGCCGGCGATCGGGCGCGTCCCGTCCCAGTAGATGATCAGCCGCAGCACGCCGGTCGCGTACGCGTTGCGCAGCAGGCTGCCGACGCGCCGGTGCGCGCGCTTCAAGTTTCCGCCTTGGCGCTTGTGGTGGACCGTCACCATCGCGTCGACGTGCGCGTCGACGTCCGCGCCGGTCGGCTCGGAGATGCGGAAGCCGGGGAGCGCTTCGGCGAGCCGGCGCTCGACGCGCACCATGTTGACCCGCGTCTTCGCGGTGATCCGTTTGGTGATGTACTCGTCCCACGTCGCGGGCAGCTCGCACCACCGGCACTGCGTCTCCTCGCGCGACTCGAGCCGCAGGCCGCGCTCGACGAGCCTTTTCACCAGCGTCTCGATCCGCGGATCCGAGACGTCGAGCAGGTTCAGGCCGTCCCACCGGCGCGCCAGCAGCGCGTCGGCCAGCGCCTCGATCGCAGCGTCCGCGCGCGCCGGCAGCGCCACCATGCCGGCATAGTCCGCAGCCGGGTTGCCGCCGAGAAAGAGCTCGCGGTCGAGGAAGAAGCCGTTGTGCGCGAGCGGCAGGTACGCAATCGCCGTGCCGCCCTCGCGCACGACGAGGATCGACCAGCGCATGCGCGCGACGGGCAGATAGGCGCGCAGCCAGGCCCAGGTCATGAAGACGCTGACGTGCGGGTCGGCGTCCTGGAGCTCTTCCCAGCGCGCGCGCTCGGCGTCGAACGCCGCGAGCGTGGTGATCCGCTCGACCTGCATGGCAGGGGCATGCGCGATCGAGCGCTCGCGTTCCGCCTCGAATCCGTTCAGGGTGGTAATCGGCGAGTCCACGGTTGCTTCTTTCATCCCCGCGGCCGCGGCCCTCGTAACGGGATTTTCTAGCATTGCCGGCCGGCGTCGTACAGCGCGATCACGCGCTCGGCCCAAGCGTCGAGGTCGCCGCCGGACGACCGCGCGGGGGGAGACGGCCCGGCGAGCGCGGCCTGCAGCGCCGCGGCGAGCGCGTTCGGATCGCCGCTCCGCGCGAGCCGAACGCCGGGCTCCGTTCTCGCCAGCTCGACCGCCCAGGGCAGGTCGCTCGCCACGACCGGAACGCCGCACGCGAGCGCCTCGAGCGCGACGAACGGCAGACCCTCGCCGCGCGAGGGCAGTGCGAGCGCGTCCGCCGCCCACAGCACCTCGCGCACGTCGTCGGTGAGCGGTATCGCGACGACGCGGGCGTGGCGTGCGAGCTCGTCGACCGCGGCGTCCGGCGTCGCGACGGCGATGACCGTCGCCCCCGGCAATGCGGGCAGCGCGGCGGCCAGGACGTCGGCGCCTTTGAGCGCCGGATCGCGCCCGAAGAACGCGACCGCCGGGCCGTCGATCCCGAGCCGTTCGCGCGCGGCTGCGCGGTCGGCCGGATCGGGCGGACGGAAGCGCGCGCCGTCGACGGCGTTGCGGACGACGACGACCTTCGCCGGCGCGGCGCCGAGCGCGCGCGCCTCGGCCGCGATCGTCTCGGTGACGCAGACGAACGCGTTCACCCGCAGGCCGAGCACGCGGTACTTCAGCGCGCGGCGCGGCGTCGCGCGCAGCGGTCCGCCGCCGGGCTCGAAGGTCGAGTGGAGGTGCCACAGCAGTCGCGCGCGCGAGGGCCACACCGCGAGCGTTACCGGCACCAGCCAGTCGTGAAAGTGCGCGTGGACGAGGTCGCCGCGGAGCCGTACGACCTCCCGCGCCGCCGCCCGCCCGTCGTTCGGCACGACGTGCAGTCCGACGCCGAGCGCGCGGACGCCGGCGTGCCAAGCCGCCGGCCCGACCTCCGGGGCGACGACCTCGAGCACGTCGCCGCGCGCCGCGAGCCGCGCCGCGACGCGCTCCAACGCCGGGATGAATCCCCCGCGCTGGCGGCCTCCGTAGGCGGCGGCCCAGACGACTCGCACGTTGCAGACGCTTGCCCGCTTCCGAGTCGTGCAAAACGCGCTTCGCACGAGCCGATCCCGGGAAGAAGCGGACCGAATGCAATGCAAGGAGGCACTCGGTGCGCGTCGCGCTGATCGCTCAATTCTATCCGCCTGAGCCGCTGGCGGCGGCGAACCGGCTCTCCGCGATGGCGCGCGCCTTCGCCGAGGGCGGCGACGACGTCCACGTCTACACCGCGATGCCCTCGTTCCCCGACGGGGTGATCGCCGAAGGCTACCGCGACCGGCGGCACCTCGTCGAGAGCGACGGCCGCGTCGTCGTCGAGCGGGTGTGGACCTACGCCGGCGCGGCGACGCCGGGCAGCCGCGTCCTGAACTGGCTCTCGGTCGCGGCGGGGATCGCCGCCCGCATCGTCGCCGTGCGGGAGCGCTACGACGCGATCGTCGTCTCGTCGCCGCCGATCACGCTGGCCGCGCCCGCGTTGGCGGCGGCGTTCGCCCACCGCGCTCCGCTGGTCGTCGACGTGCGCGACGTCTTCCCCGACGTAGCGGTGAAGATGGGCGCCTGGCGCGCCGACTCGCGGCTGGCGCGCACGGTCGGCCGCGTCGCCGACGCGCTCTACGCGCGCGCCGCGCTGGTCACCTCGGTCACCGAGCCGCAGTGCGCCGAGATCGTCGCGCGCGGCGTCGACCCCTCGAAGGTGGCGCTGTTCTCGAACGGGTTCGACCCGATCGAGCCGGCCGCCGCGCCGGCGCTGGCGCCGCTCCCCGGCGTGCGCGACGTCGTCTACGTCGGCAACATGGGGCTCTCGATGGCGCTCGACGTGGTGATCGATGCCGCCGCAGTGTTGCGCGACGATCCGACGATCCGCTTCGTGATGGTGGGCGGCGGCTCGGCCGCGGCCGGGTTGCGGGCGCGCGTCGCCGCCGAAGGGCTTCGCAACGTGGTCTTCACCGGACCGCTGCCGCGCGCCGAGGCCGCCCGCGCGCTCGCCGACGCCGCCGCGACGGTGGTGCCGCTGGTCGCGACGATCACCGACACGCTGCCGACGAAGCTGTTCGACGCGATGATCGCCGGGACGCCGATCGTGCTGAGCGCCTCCGGCGAGGCGAAGCGCGTCGTCGAGGCGGCCGGCGCGGGCCTCGTCGTGCCGCCCGAAGACCCGGCTGCGCTCGCCGCCGGCGTTCGCGACCTGCTGAACGACCCGGCCCTGTGCGCGCGGCTGCGGGCGAACGGACCGCCGTTCGTGCGCGCGAACTACGACCGGGCCGCGGTGATGAGGCGCTTCGCCGAGCGCGTGCGCGCGCTCAGCGCGCGGTAGAGCGCGGCGTACCGGCGCGCCTGCGTGGCGACGTCGAACTCGACGGCGGCGTGCGCGTAGGCCGCGTCGGCCCGCACGCGCGCCGCGGCGGGGTCGGAGATCGCCTCGAGCAGCGCCGCGGCGACGGCCGCGGGGCTGAACTCGCGCGCGACCAGCCCGTAGCGGCCTTCACCCATCAGCGTGCTCGCGCCCGACCAGGGCGTGGTCACGATCGGGATGCGCTCGAGCATCGACTCGATGATCGCCAGCGGCATCGCTTCGCGCGCCGAGGTGAGCAGCGAGAGGTCGGCGCCGGCGAGCAGCTCGCGCACGTCGGTGCGAAACCCGAGAAACTGCACCGTCTCGCCGAGCCCGGCCGCCGCCGCACGGGCCTGCAGCTCGGCGCGCAGCGGCCCGTCACCGGCGAAGGCCAGCCGCACCCGGGTGCGGACCTCCGGCGGGAGCGCGGCGACCGCGTCGATCGCCAGATCGTGGCGTTTCTGCTCGAACAGCCGCGCGACGACGAGCACCGCGACCTCGCCGGGACCGGCGCCCAGCGCGGCCCGCGCGCGCTCGCGGGTCTCCGGCGGGTGCTCGACGGGCGGGATGCCGTTCGGAATCACCACGATGCGCTCGAGCGGGATCGCTTCGGCCGCGGCGAGCTGCGCGCGCCGCGGCGCCGTGAAGTCCACGAACGCGGTGGTGCGCGGCTTCAGCAACCGGTTCAGCGCGGTGAAGACGAAGCGCGGGGCCGGCGGGGTGAGGTCGGGGTTGTGCTCGGTGTGCACGACGATCGGGACGCCGGCCAGGACCGCCGCCAGCCGGCCCCAGTACCGGCCGTGGTGGCCGTGCGTGTGCACCACCTCGGGCCGCAGCCGGCGCAGCTCGCGGACCATCCGCCACAGAAAACCGAGGTCCTTGCGGCCGGCCCGGTCGATCGCGACGACCGGGACGCCCGTGCGCTCGCGCGCCTCCGGATGCTTCGAGCGGTTGACGGTCATCGCCGTCAGCTCGACGTCCGGCTCGCGCGTGTGCCGCATCAGCAGCGCCACGACGTTCTCCGCCCCATACAATCCGAGGTCCCCGCAGACGTGAACGACGCGCATCTACGCACCCTCTACCCTCTGCGGTGCCCGCTAACTCGCTTGCGAACGGGGTAAACCGAACCCCGAATGCGATCGCGCAGGCTTCGAACGCTGCTTGCCTTTGCGCTCGTGCTGCTCGCCACCGCGGTCACCGCCGCCTACCGGCTGCACCACGACGCGCGCATCTGGACCTCCGACTCGGCGATCTACCTGCGCATGGCGCTCGAGGACCGCGGGCTCTCCCGCGAGGAGGCGAAGCGTGAAGCGGACGCGTTCATGTCGGCCACGCCCGAAGCGAAGATCCCTGAGTCGAAGGACTTCTACGGGCCGCACACCCCGCCGTTCTATGCCGCGCAGTACGAGCTGTTCCGGACCCGTCCGCTCTACCCGCGGCTCGCCGCGCTGCTGTACGGCCGGCTCGGACCGCACGGGATGCAGCTCATCAGCGCGGCGGCGTACGTCGCCGCGAGCCTGGTGATGCTGTGGCTGCTCATGCTGCTGGTACCGGACTGGACGGCGGCACTCGGCGCGCTTGCCTTCGCGACGGCGCCGCAGGTGCTCTCGCTGGCCGCGCTCCCGCTCACCGACGAGCTGGCGCTGCTGTTCTGGACCGCCGCGCTCGGCGCGATGCTGCTCTACCTCCGCGCGCCGCGGCCGGCGGTGCTGGTCGCGGTCCTCGCCGCGGCGCTGCTGCTGACGTTCACCCGGCCCGCCGCGTACCTGCCGTTCGGGGCCGCCTGCGGCGTTCTCGCCGTCGCATGGCGCGCAGGCGAATCGCCGGCGCGGCGCTCGGCGCTGGCGCTGCTGGCGGTGACCCTCGCCGCCGGGCTGGCCTTCGCCGCCTACAGCTTCGCCGTCCACGGCCCAGGGCTGACCGCGCAGCTGCGCTGGCAGTACGACTGGCAGCACACGGTCCACGGCTTCGGCGCCGGCGGCTCGTTCGTGGGCTGGTACGCCGCCGCGCTGGCCGCGGCGCTCGGGCTGTTGCTGACAGTGGCGGTCTACCGGTACGCCGCGCTGCTTCCGCTCGTCCTCGCCGGCGTCGGGCTGCGGGTCGCGCGCCGCGCCGACGCGGCACTGCTGGTCGGGGCCGCGGCCGGCGCGCTGGCCGCGATTGCGGCGAACCCGCTCGAGCTGAACCGCACCGTGCTGCTGCCGCTCACCCCGGTGGTCGTGATTCTTGCGACGATCGGCCTCGACGTGCTGTTCCGCGCCGCCCGCGCTGCTGCCGGCGGCTCGGAAGCAGGCGATGCGCTTGCCGGCTCGCCGGATGGGTATAGTCCCCGGTGACCATGAGGGATGCGATGCTCACGGTGGAGCACGTCGACAAGTCGTTTCCGGTCGCGCACGGCTTCTCGGCGATGTTGCGAACCTTCGCCGGCCAGCGCATTCCGCGCCAGCAGGTGCTCTTCGACGTCAACCTGCGCGTCGGCCGCGGCGAGCTCTTCGGGCTGCTCGGCCCGAACGGCGCCGGCAAGTCGACGCTGCTCAAGCTGCTGGCGACGCTGACGACGCCGGACCGCGGCCGCATGACGATCGACGGGATCGACGTCGCCGCCGAGCCGCTCGAGGCGAAGCGCCGGATCGCGCTCTGCACCAGCGACGAGCGCTCGTTCTACTTCCGGCTGACCGCGCGCCAGAACCTGATGTTCTTCGGCGCGCTGATGGGGCTGTCGGGCGCGCACTTGCGGCAGCGTATCGAGGAGTGCGTCGCATTGGTCGACCTGAGCTCGCACCTCGACCGCCGCTTCGGCGGCTTCTCGTCCGGGATGCGGGTGCGAATGACGGTCGCGCGCGCGCTGCTCGCCGACCCATCGATCATGTTCTTCGACGAGCCGACGCGCGCCGTCGATCCGGTCCACGCCGAAGACTTGCGCAATTTGATTCGCCGCCAATTGGTCGAGAAGGCGGGGAAGACCGTGATCCTCGCGACCAATCTGCTCGAGGAAGCGTGGGCGGTCTGCGACCGGGTCGCGGTCGTCAACAAAGGCCGCATCGTGGCGATGGGGCCGCCGCGCGAGCTGGACCGCGAGATCGGCGCCGTCGCGCGCTACCGCGTGACCGTCGACGAGGTGGACGAAGATCTGCTGGCGCGCACGCGCACGGTTCCGGGCTTCCGGGACCTGCGCATCGAGCGCTCCGAGCGCGGCGTCGACCTGACCGTCGAGATGGATCCGTGCGAAGGCGCGCTCGGCGCGCTGATGCGCGCGGTTTCCTGGGACGCCGCGACGCTGCGCGATTTTCGCCCCGTCGACACCGAGGCGATCGACGTCTTCAAGCGAGTGACGAGCGATGACAACCACCGCAATTAGGCTCGCCCCGTCGACCCCGCTCGCGAAGATCGGCGCGATCTTCCGGCGCGACGCGATCGTCACGCTGTCGTACCCCGGCAACTTCGCGATCTCGTGGGTCTCGATTCTGGTCGAGGTCGTGATCGCGTGGTACATCTCGATGCTGGTCCATCCGTCGGCGAAGTACGGCGGCGGCAGCGGCGAGGTCGCGGGCTACTTCCAGTTCATCGCGATCAACTTCGCGTTGGTGCGCTTTCAGACGGCGGCGCTGAACAGCTTCGCCGATGCGATCCGCGACGGCCAGCTGACGGGGACGCTCGAAGTCGTGCTCGCGACGCCGACGTCGCTGCCGGTCCTCGTCCTCTCCTCGGGGTTGTGGTCGTTCACGCTGACGGCGCTGCAGACGACGTTCTTCCTCATCGTCGCGGTCGTCTTCGGGCTGGACCTCAGCCACACCAACCTGCTGACGGCCGCCGTCTTTCTGGTGCTCACGATCGCCGCCGTCTCGCCGCTCGGCGTGCTCGCCGCCGCGCTGGCGATGGTGATCAAGAAGACGGGCCCGGTCGAGTGGCTCTCGCTCGCGAGCGCGTCGCTGTTCGGGGGCGTCTACGTCCCGCTCAGCTCGCTCGCGATGTGGCTGCAGGTCATCGGCTCGTGTCTTCCGATCAGCCACGCGCTGGTCGGTTTCCGCGCCGCCGCCGCCGGGGTGCCGCTCAGTCACGTCGCCGGCGAGGCCGTCTGGCTTCTCGGCTCCGCCGTGCTGCTGACCCCGCTCGCACTTTGGATCTTCGTCCGCGCGGTCAACAAAGCGCGCGTCGACGGCACCCTCGCGATGTACTAGGCCCGGTCCACGTCGCGCCGCCGGGACGCGACATGAGCCAATAGGGACCATTGTCCTTGGTGAATCGGGACTGCCGCCACGTCGTCTGCTCTCGTCCATCGGGCATCCTTGATGCAGCCTCGTAAGGAGATGAGTAGCACGATGTGGATCACCCGCCCGGCCGTTGCCGTACTTCTCGTCGCCTCGATGGGACTGCCGGCAATGGCTCAGCCCATCGAGATCGCGACGCTGGGACGCGCCCCGCTGATGGGCCAGTCGACGAACCCCACCGAGCTCAAGTACAACGTCAAGAAAAACGAAGCGGTGCTGCGCCAAGCCGGAATGGACTTGGGGCTGACCACCGAGCAGTACGAGCAGTTCAGGCTCGCGCTCGACGTCGGTAAGCCGAACTGGGTCACGGTTCCGCGCCACCTCGACGCGATGACCTGGGCGTCGAACGGTCAGGTCCACGTCCTGCGCGACGTCATCATCCCGGCGAACCAGAAAGGCGTCGAGGTCGACCTGCACTCCGGCGACAAGATCATCTCGCTGTTCCTGCCGGCGCGCTGCGGCAACCTCTCCGTGATCCGCCGCAACGTCCCGCACATCGCCGCGGTCCGCAACTTCCCGGTCCCGCACGTCGCCGCCGTCGCCGCCCCGCAGCCCTGCGGCCCGGGGATGGTCGGCTCCTACTATCCGGACTGCCGGCAAGTCGCGGTCGTGACGCCGCCTGCCCCGCTGGTCGCGCCGGTCGTCCCGGTCCCGCCGCCGCCGATCCCCGTCCATCATGGGATCAACCTGTTGCCGCTGGCTGCCGTGCTGCCGTTCCTGTTCCACGGCGGCGGCGGAGGTGGTAGCCCGCCGCCGAGCGGGGGAACGATCGTAGGGCCGCCACCCTGCCCCTGACGCCGACGGACCGGCGCTGACTCGAAGCACGAAAGGATTCGTGAGGTGAGCATGAACCCAAGGAATTTCCGGAGCGCCGCCGCCGCGATCACCGCGGCGGCGACCGCGCGCGAGCCGTTCGGCCGCAGAGCGCCGTTCACGTTCGACGACGCGGGCCTCTGATGCGCGCCGCGACGACGCCGAGCCAGCCGCCGGCGGCGCCGCAGAGAACGTCGAAGACGTTCCATGCGACGCCTTCGTGCGAGCCGCGCACGCCTTGGACGATCTCGATCGCCGCCGAGTACGCCGCCACCATGAGCGCGCCGCGCAGCGGCGCCTGCGCGCTCGGCCCGAGCGCTTTGTCGGAGGTGAACCCGACCAGCGCGAAAGCGGCAATGCTGTACGCTTTGCGCAGCAGCACGTGCCAGGAAAGCGCGGGCGGCGAGGTAAGGTCGTACACCTCGTTGCTGATCGCGGCCCAGAACAGCACCGCGGCGACGACGGCCGCCGCCACGCTCCAGAGCCATCTCACGCCGTCCGCCCCCGGGGAATCGTCATGATCCTGCGCTCGACCCATTCGCTCCGTGCTCTCGCGGCCGCCGCCGCGATCCTGCTCGGCGCCGCGCCGCTCGCCGCGCTCGCGCAATCGGTGACGCCGCTCGAGCCGCCGCCCCCGGTGCAGCAGCCGATCGGGCCGTCGTCGACGGTCTCGCCGACGATCCACCCCGGCGACCAGCTCGCGATCTCGGTGTACGGGCACCCGGATCTGACCCAGAACGCGGTGGTCCAGGCCGACGGCACGATTCAGTACCCGCTGGTCGGACGCGTCTTGGTTACGGGGATGAGCTCGGCCGAGGCGCGCGACGCGCTCGCGCACAGCCTGCAGAAGTATCTGAAGCATCCGATCGTCTCGCTCGCGGTGCAGCAGCAGGGCAGCATCAACGTGCTCGTCCTCGGCAACGTGAAGACCTCGGGGCGCTACACGCTGCGCAGCGGCTCGCATCTGAGCGACGCGATCGCGGCGGCCGCCGGGATCGTGCAGATGAACGGGGACTTCCCGCCGGCGCGGCTCTCGCAAGACGGCACGACGCAGACGATCGACCTGCAGAAGCTGCTGCACGATGGCGACACCTCGCAGAACCCGGAGCTCTCGGACAACGCGATCGTGTACGTCACCGGCGCCGAGACGATCCGCGTGCAGGTGCTGGGCGCGGTCTCGCGGCCCGGCAACGTCGAAGTCAACGTCGGCGACCGGCTCTCGATGGCGCTCGCGCGCGCCGGCGCCGAAGCGTCGGCGAAGTCCGACCTCAACCGCGTGTACCTGACCCGAACCGATCCAACGACGGGGAAGACGCTGCCCTCGTACCAGATCAACGTGTTCGAGGCGCTCCAGCGCGGCGACCAGCGGTACGATCCGATCCTGCGCAAGGACGACAAGATCTACGTCCCCGAGGCCCGCACGATCAGCCCCGCGATGATGGGTATACTCGGAGCGCTCGGCTCTTTGCTGCGGCTCTAGGAAAGGACTCCGATGTACGAACAGCAGCGGCTTCCCGGCACCTCCGTCCCGCTGGCGAGCCCGATCAGCGGGCGCACGCCGGTCGACGTCGATCCGACCGCGATGTGGAACTCGTTCGTCGGCACCCTCTCGCGCCGCCGGGTTCTCTTCGCCGCGATCGTGCTCGGCGTGATCGGCGCGGTCCTCATCGTCACCTTGCTGACGCCGAAGCGCTACACCGTCGACGTCAAGATGATCGCCGGCAACCCGAATACGATCGCGCAGAACCAGCAGGGCGCGCAGACGGCGCTGCCGGTGCTCAACGCGCTGCTGCTTGCGAACGTGGCGCAGTCGGCCGAGACCTACGCCGAGCTGATGGGTGAGACGCCGGTCGTGCAGCACGTCATCGACGATCTGCGGCTGCAGACCGACGTAAAGACGCTGCAGGGCGCGGTCAAGGTCAAGCCGGTCACGAACACCAACATCATCACCGTTTCGGTGTCGTGGAGCGATCCCGTGACCGCGGCCAAGATCGCCAACGATTTCGCTTCGGTCTTCGTCGCGCGCGAGGCCGAGCTGGTCGGAAGCCAGGCCGGCGGCGCGCTGCAGTTCCTCTCGAAGCAGCTCCCGATCGCCGAGAAGAACCTTGCCCGCACCTCCGACGCGGTCGCCCGCTACCAGACCAGCCACAACATCGCCGACCTGACCACGCAGACGGCGGCGACGGTCAACGCCGCGCAGGCGATCGACTCGAAGATCAACCAGGTGCAGCTCGACAAGCAGCAGGCCGACGCCGAGATCAGCTCGCTCTCCGGCGCGCTCGGCGCGATGCGCCCGACGACCGGCGGTGGCGGAACGGTCACGCAAAATCCCGTCCTCCCGCAGCTCACCCAGAAGCTCGCCGACCTGCAGATCCAGCTCGGCAGCGCCCAACAGCAGTACACCGACTCGCATCCGACGGTCATCAGCCTCAAGCAGCAGATCGCCGACGTGCAGCGCCAGATCAAACGCACGAAGCCGACGATCGTCGCCTCGACGAGCACCGTGGCGAACCCGGTCTACCAGCAGCTCTCGCAGCAGCGCGCGGCCGCCGAGGCGGCGAGCGCGAGCGCGAGCGCGCAGCTCGCAGTCCTTGCGCGCCAGCGTTCGGCGATCAACCCGCAGCTCGCGGCGCTTCCGGAGCAGCAGGCGAAGCTCGCCGAGCTGCAGCGCCAGAAGAAGATCGCCGAGGACGTCTACAACGCGCTGCAGCAGAAGTACAACGACGCGATGGTTTCGCGCCAAACCGGGATCAGCGACGTCGCGATCACGCAGCCGGCGCTGGCCGAGCTGGCGACGAAGACGCCGCACCTGACGATCAACCTGATCGTCGCGACGATCGTCGGCGTGCTGCTCGGGCTCGGGATCGTGTTCCTGGTCGACTGGTTCGACGGGCGCATCCGCGACGAGCGCGACGTCGAAGGCGAGCTGCAGCTCCCGGTGCTGGCGACGATCCCGCAGCTGCCGTCCGGCGACGGCGCCGCGGCGATTCCCGCCACCGTGCGCAACGCGACCCTGGAGTCGTACTTCCAGCTCGTCCTCGCCATGCGCTACAGCTCCGACCATCCGCTGCGCAGCGTGACGATCACCAGCCCGCTCAAGGGCGACGGCAAGTCGACGGTCGCGATGAACGTCGCCGGCGCGTTCGGCGAGATCGCGGTCTCGAGCATCGAGCGCGAGGCGCGCGTGCTCATCATCGACGCCGACATGCGGCGGCCCTCGCTGCACCGCAAGTTCGAGGTGTCGAACGACATCGGCCTCTCCGACTTGCTGATCGGGCGCGCCTCGCTCGCGCAGTGCGTGAAGCGGACGGACCGTCCGGGCGTCGACGTGCTGACCAGCGGCACGCACTCGCCGAACCCGATCAAGCTGCTGCAGTCGAACCGGTTCGACGCGCTGCTGCGCGAAGCGCGCTCGCGCTACGAGACGGTGATCGTCGACGCGCCGGCGCTCGTCCCGGTGTTCGACGCGGCGGTCGTCGCGGCGAAGACCGACGGCACGGTGCTGATCGTCTCGGCCGGGCACACCGACGTGCGCTCGACGCGCCGCGCGCTCGCGCGGCTCGAGGCGGTCGGCGTCAACGACCTCGTCGGAACCGTCGTCAACCGCTCGACGACGCGCGTCGACGACTACAGCGACTACTTCGCCGCCGGTGCGGCGCCGCTCAAAGAGCTGCCGCACACCGCGTAGGCTGGGGAACGGCCGCCGGAACGCCGCGGGCGACGGCGTTTCGGCGGCTGCGAGAGGCACGGAGGAACGATGCTGAAGCTTTCGACGGTTGCGCTGATGATGCGGTACGGCATCCCGGCCGCGCTCGAGCTTCTGCGGGAACAAGTCATCGAACACACGGCCCCGCGGCGGCGGCTCGGGCGGCTCGGAAAGGAAACGCTGATCACTCGCTCCGCCTCGCTGCACGATCCGCAGAACATCTTCGTCGGCGACGACGTGCTGGTCGGACCGCACTGCAAGCTGTGGGCTTCGCGGAACGCGACGCTGACGCTCGAAGACCACGCGCTGCTCGGCCCGAACGTCACCATCATCACTTCGACGCACGGCACCGCCGATCTGACGGTGACGATGAACAAGCAGCCGGACACCGAGCGCGACGTGCGGATCGGGCGCGGCGCGTGGCTGTGCGCGAATTCCGTGATCCTGCCCGGGATCACCGTGCACGAAGAAGCGATCGTCGCCGCCGGCGCAATCGTCACCCAGGACGTGCCGCCGTACGCGATCGCGGCCGGCGTCCCGGCGCGCGTCGTCGGCTCGCGCAAGCCCGAGCTGCAGGCGGTCTGAGAAGCGCTGCGATGTCGCTGCTGTTTCACGAGCGATGTCAGTTCGAGAACACGATCTACCGGTACGCGCCGCCGCTCGGAGAGCTGCGCGCGCTGCGGCGCAGCGTGCGGCGCTTCGCCGGCCGGTTGGGCAAGAACGCGCGGCTCGGCAAGCCGTCGCGGTACGCCGCCGGCGAGTGGGTGCGCGTGAAGGACGCCGCCGCGGTCCGCGCGACGCTCGACGCGCACGATCGGCTGCGCGGCCTGGCGTTCACCCGCGAGCAGTGGGCGTACTGCGGCAAGACGTTCCGCGTCGACGCGGTCGTGCGCCGGATGATGAACGACGACGGCGTGATGCGCTCCGTCGGGCGCACGGTCTCGCTCGACGCCGTTACCTGCGGCGGACCGCACGAGGACGGCGGCTGCGGGCGCGCCTGTCCGCTGCTCTTCCGCGACGAGTGGCTGGAACCGTCTTCGGCGGAGCGGGCCGAGCCGCAAGGCGCGACACCGCAGTTTGCGCGCGTGCGCGCGCTGCCGGAGATCCGCGCGACGCTCGATGCGGGCGGTCGCCGCGACGGCGTAGCGTTCACGCGCGAGATGGAGCGGTACGCGGGCGCGCGGCTCGCGGTCTACAAGCGCGTGCGCCCGCTCGCCGCGACGTCGTGGCGGCGTGAGGGCGCGGCGTGGTACGTCCTCTCCGGCGCGCGCTGCAGCGGCGCGATCCTCGGGCCGGACGGGCCCTGCGACCGCGGCTGCGGTCTGCTGTGGCACCGCGATTGGATCGTGCTGGAAGAGGCGGAGCTACGCCCCGCGCCAGCCCAGTGCTTTGGCGGCGAGCTCGACGCGGTTGCGAGCCCGCGTCTTCAGCATCATGCGTTTGATGTGGTCGTGCGCGGTGGACTCGGCGATGTCGAGCGCGCTGGCGATCTGCGGGGTGCCGAAGCCCTTGAGGACGAGCGCCAGCACCTCTAGCTCGCGCGAGCTCATCCCGAACTTGTCGGCCGCGTGCCGCAGGGGATTGCGGGAGCGATAGCGCTCGACCAGCACGCCGATCTTCGGCCCCGCCGGCCCGCTCAGCGGGGCGACGCGCACGACCATGAACGGCAGCGGCACGACCGTGGCGGGCTCCTGCGTCGCCGGATCGTCGGTCCACGACGCCGTCACGGCCCGGACCGCGCTCTCGACCACCGGCGGCAAGCCGTCCTCGGCGAGCTCCAGGATGTTCTGCAGCACGTCGGTGGGATCGTCGTTCGGAATCCACTTCGACTCGATCGCGTAGTCGCCGGTCAGCACGAACTGCGCCGGCGAGGCGCGCTCGGCGGTCCGCTCCTGCGCGCTCTGCTCGCCTTCGAACGTCGAGAGCCGGCGCATCAGCTCGGACCCCGAGCGCAGCGTGTTCTCGAGGAGCTTGCGCTCGTCGGGCAGGAACGCGCGCGGCCGGGCCACGATCGCCAGGCCGAAGATCGTGCGGTCGACGCCGTAGACCGCGACCAGCCCGCGCATCCCGTCGAGCGCGATCAGCGCGTCGGTGACCCGCGGGATCGGGGCCTCGGAGCGCGACTGCAGCAGCCGTTCGGCCTGCAGCCACTCCGACTGGCGCGCGGCGTTGCCGTGATCCTCGGAGAGCACCGCCTCGGTCTGGATCCCGTTCTGGTCGTAGCGCGCGAAGACGACGTAGCTCGCCTTCACCAGCGTGCGCAGCTCGCCGACGAAGGCCCGGGTCCGGTCGGCTTCGGGGACGGCGGTGATGACGGCCGCGGCGGGCGAGGTTCGTCGGTTGCGCACGATCTTATTCCTATCCCGTCCGAGGCCGGTCCTCACAGGCCTTCCGTGGTCCCTAGGCGTAGAACCCCCAAAACTGGGGAGTCTATCGGACTCCCTCAGCGGCGACATAGTGGATGGGCCGGACGGGATAGTCCGAATGCCCTCCCCCGATAGGCCGAGAGGAAGAAGCACCAATGCTTTCCACGATCCCCGCTCCCGCCCCGTCCGCCACCAAGCCCGTCCGCGTTCTCGTGGTCGAAGGGCAGGCGTTGTTCGGAAAGGCACTTTGCCAGGTGCTCGCGAGCGATGCCGAGATCGAGGTCGTCGGGGATGCCGACTCGATCGCGAACTCGCCGCTGCGCCGGCTCCGCCCGGACCTCATCGTCCTGGACCTCGACGGCCACAACCAAGAGTTCGCCGAGGCGATGCGGACCTGCCGCGAATTGGCGCCCCAGGCGAAGGTCTGCGTCCTCTCGACGCACGTCCAGCCCGAGGTGATGCAGCGCTGCCTGAGCGCCGGCGCCGACGGCTACGTGGTGAAGGACATCCTCCCGGTCGAGCTGATCCGCGCGGTGAAGAGCGTCGCCGGCGGCCACGCCTACGTCGACCCGCGCGTCGCCGGCGGCGTGCTGAAGCGCCGCTCGAACGGCTTCGGCCGGACCGCGCAGAACGAGCTGTCGGTCCGCGAGACCGAGATCATCCGCCTGATCGCGCGCGGGATGTCGAACAAAGAGATCAGCGCGAAGCTCCACCTCTCGGAAAAGACGGTCAAGAACCACATCAGCCGCATCTTCGCGAAGCTCAACATCACCGCGCGCACCCAGGCCGCCGTCCACGCGATCAAGACCGGGCTCGCCTAAGAGCCGCTTGGCCGCGTTTCCCTTAGGACCCAAGGCCTCGTTAGAGAGGACCACGGTCCGCGGTACCGACAAGTGTGGACTCGTACGTCGTGGAACCGCAGTCTCTTTTCGTTCCATATTTGAGCGACGTGCTGGCGCGCGCGGAACTGCGGGTCGTTCGGGTCGCGCCGACCCTTGACGTCGACGACATCCGGGCGACCCATCCTGAAGCGCTGTTCGTCGACACCGACTTCCTGGAGATCGATCCAGCCGACGCGGTGAGCGCGATGCGCGCCGCCGCGCCCCGCGCGTTCATCTGCGCGTACACCGAGGGCGAGGGCCCCCGCGCCGACCGGCTCCGTTTCGCCGGCGCGAACTGCGTCGTCTCGAAGCGCTCCGGGGCGCGCGAGATCACCGCCGCGCTGCGCTCCGCGCTCGCCACCGCCTCCTGACCGCGCCCGTGATCACTGCAGCATCCACGGCTCCGGGGCCGGGCGCCGGCGGCCGCCGACGTAGAGGTAGCGGCCCCTGCGGGTCGCGCGCGGCGGCGCGGTCAGCCGCGCCTCGTCGCGCTCTAGCGTGAACGTGATCCCGCCCGCCGCGCGGTAGCGCAGCCGCGCTCCGCCCGGGTCGAGGACGACCTCACGGTGCAGCGCGTTCTCGATGCGCAGCTCGGTCAGGCGCACCGCGGCAAAGCCCCCGTGCTGCTGTGGCGGGACGAGCGCCCAGCCGTGCACCGAGCTCAGGCTGAAGTACGGCCGCAGGATCCCGGCCAGCCGCAGCTCGCTCCCGCTGGAGCCGACCGCGACGGTCAGAAGGCACGGCTTCTCGGCCCATTCCGAGAGGATGCGCTGAAATGCACCGAGTCGCAAAACCCACGAACCCTTTCTTGCGACGAGGCGGAAGCGAAGCAGGTACGGCGGTCGGTACCCGGTTCTCCTGGTGAAAATCGGCGTCCCGTGACAACCTGTGGATGACGTGGACTAGTGGGTTCACCCTTGTGAACCCTCGCGTTCGGGCTTCGCCCGATCCGCGCGTCGTCGTTTGTCGGGCGGAAGCCCGACAAACTCCTAGCCGGACGGTCGAAGCCGCGCAGAGGGCGAAACGATGAGGCTCATGGCGGTCCAGACGGCGGAGCTGCGCGAGGCCCTCGAGCGCTGGTTCGGGTTTCCCAGCTTCCGACCGTCCCAAGAGGCGATCGTGCGCGACGTGCTTGCGGGGCGCGACGTCTTCGCGCTGCTCCCGACCGGCGGCGGCAAATCGCTGTGCTATCAGCTCCCGGCCGTGCTGACCGAGGGCTTGACGGTCGTGATCTCGCCGCTGATCGCGCTGATGAAGGACCAGGTCGACGCGCTCGAGACCGCCGGGATCCCGGCGACCGCGCTCAACTCTTCGCTCGAATGGTCCGAGCTGCGGCGCCGCGTCGACGGTTTCGAGCGCGGCGAGTACAAGCTGCTCTACGTCGCCCCCGAGCGCTTGACGCTGCCCGGATTCAGCGAGGACTTGCGGCGCTGGGGCGTCGCGCGCTTCGTCGTCGACGAGGCGCACTGCATCAGCGAGTGGGGCCATGACTTTCGCCCGGAGTACCGCCGCATCGCGCCGCTCCGCGAACGCTTTCCCGACGTTCCGTTCTGCGCGTTCACGGCGACCGCGACCGCGCGCGTTCGCGACGACGTCGTCGCACAGCTCGGCTTGCGGCGGCCGGCCGTCCACGTCGCCTCGTTCGACCGCGCGAACTTGACCTATCGCGTGCTGCACGCGCCGCGCAGCACCGAAGGGCTCGTGCGCTGGCTGCGCGCGCGCCCCGACGACGAGTCGGGAATCGTCTACTGCGGGAGCCGCGCGAACAGCGACAAGCTCGCCGATGTGCTGTCGGGCGCGGGGATCCCGGCGCTGGCATATCACGCCGGGCTCGACTCGGCCGCGCGGGCGAAGCGCCAGGAGGCGTTCATCCGCGACGACGTGCGCGTGATGTGCGCGACGATCGCGTTCGGGATGGGGATCGACAAGTCGAACGTGCGCTTCGTCGTGCACTGGGACGTGCCGCGCTCGCTGGAAGGCTATTACCAGGAGACGGGCCGCGCGGGGCGGGACGGTTTGCCGGCTGAGTGCGCGTGGTTCTTCGCGTACGGCGACGTCGCGCGGATCGAGCGGTTCGTCGAGGAGAAGCCGGAGAGCGAGCGCGCGGCGGCCCGCGAGCAGCTCGAGCGCGTGAAGCGCTTCGCGTATTCGAACGACTGCCGGCGGCGCGAGCTGCTCGCCTACTTCGGCGAGACGTATCCGCGCGAGCGCTGCGAGAGCTGCGACAACTGCTTGCAGCCGCGGCGCGCGTACGACGCGACGACCGACGCGCAGAAGCTGCTCTCGTGCGTCTACCGCGTGCGCGAAGCGCACGGTTACGGGGTCGGGATCGCGCACGTCATCGACGTGCTCGTCGGCGCCCAGACGGAGAAGGTCGAGCGCTGGTACCACGACCGGCTTTCGACGTACGGGATCGGGAAGGACCGCGACCGGCGCGCTTGGCGGCACCTGGCCGACGAGCTGCTGCGGCTGGGGCTGATCGCGCAGGACGCGGCGCGCCACAACGTCGTCTCGCTGACGGATGCGGGGAAGCGCGCGCTCGTGCGGCGCAGCCCGATCGAGGTCCGCGAAGCGGTCGCTCCGGTGGGGCCGCGGCGCGGCCGCGCCGCCGTGGCGCCGCCGGCCGAGGAGGACTACGACCGCGAGCTGTTCGCGGTGCTGCGGGCGCTCCGCCGGGAGATCGCGGTCGAGCGGGACGTGCCGCCGTACGTCGTCTTCAGCGACGCGGTGCTGCGCGCGATGGCGCGCGAGGTCCCGCGCACCCCCGCGCAGCTGCGGTCGATCAGCGGGGTCGGGGAGAAGAAGCTGGCCGACTTCGGCACCCGCTTCCTGGCGGCGATCGCCGCGCACGGGGCAGCGGGTTAAACGTTGATGCGTGAGCCGGCGTTCTCAGGGATAACACAGACCGGAATGCCAGGATTTCGCACGATATGAGCAGGGCACCGAGCCGCTGGTCCGCGGCGACGCTCGTTTTCTCGTTGCTGCTGGGGCTGATCGGAACGAGCGTCCCGGCCGGCGCGCAGAGCTCGAGCGACACCGGAATCATCCAGATCACCGTCAAGGACGCCGCCGCGCAGCAAGCGTTGGCCGACGCGCGCGTCTTCCTCATCGGCCCGACCGTCGCCAGCGCCCTCACGACGAAGAGCGGGATCGTCAAGTACACCGACGTGCCGAGCGGCATCTACCGCGTGCGTGTCTCGAAGAGCGGCTTCACCGGCGTCACCTCGGCGGCGTTCGAGGTGCTCGGGAACAAGCAGGTCGCGGTCGACGTCCACCTGGGCGTGCAGAAGCCGGCGCAAACGGTGCAGAGCACCTCGACCAGCACCAGCTCCGACACCAGCGGGTTGAAAGTGATCGGCTCGGTGCGCGCGCGCGTGACGGTGACCACGACCGACGTCGACGAGAACAGCGCGGTGCGCAAGATCTCCGACTCGCTCACCGACGCGCTCTCGACGATCGGCGGCGTCGACGTGACGCAGGACTCGAACGACCCGAACGCGCCGCAGACGATCTCGCTGCGCGGTCACGACGAGTCGCAGACCGCGGTGACGCTCGACGGGATCCCGCTCGGCGCGCCGGGCTCCGCAACGAACCTGCGCTCCGTCAACACCGATCTCTTCTCCGGTGCCGGCGTGAGCTTCGGCGCGCAGGCCGGCGCGCTCGGCGGCTCGGTGAACTTCCGCACGCTGCAGCCGACGCAGACGTGGCAGACGAAGTTCGCCTCGGGTTACGGCACCTTCGACAAGTACAACTACCAGATCGGCGAGACCGGATCGCTCGGCAAGCTGGGGATCGCGGTGCTGCACACCAAGCGCGCCGGGAACAGCCCGCTCACGTTCCAGGACTACACCGACCTGAGCGGCTTGAACTACGCGCACGGCGGCGAGTCGGCGAACATCGGCGACTTCGTCAAGCTGCGCTACGGCTTGACCGACCGCACCACGCTGATGCTCACCGCGCTGCAGAACAATCAGGCCAACAGCGCGCTGTGCACGCAGTTCGTCACGCCGCTGCCGTGCGGGATCGGGCCGGACAACGGAAACTCCGGCAAGTTCCAGTTCGCCTACGGCACCGTGCAATCGCTGATCGGGGACACCGCGATCACGCTGACCGGCTACGTCAACGACAACCGCCAGCTCACCAACGACGTCAACCGCTATCAGCTCGCGTGCCCCGGGCAATTGCCCGGCCAGGTCGCGAATTGCCCGTTCTCACAAGAGGTTTCGACGCTCAGCCCGCTCTCGACGATGAACGAGACGTTCGCGCGCGGGCTGGCGGCGAGCGCGACGCTCACCCGCGACAAGCACACCTTCACGCTGTCGGGCTCGACGTTCGCCGGGATCACCACCTTCACGCCGCTGCAAGGCGGGCTCGGTTTCGTGCGCCCCACGAATTTCGCCACGGCGTCGCGGCAAGTGCAGTTCTCCGACCAGTTCAAAGTCAACGACAAGCTCTCACTCGGACCGAACGTCTCGTACGCCGGCACCTCCGGCGCGGGCTCCTCGATCCTGTTCGGGTTCGGCGGAAACTGGCGGCCGACGAACAGCGACAGCTACAACGCGTCGTTCTCGTTCGGCAGCTCGCAGCCGGCGAACGGGCTGGTGCGCACGCTGAGCGATCCGCAGTCGGCGCGCATCAACTGCTTCGCGAACACGGCGACGGTGAGCGGCCCCGGCGATCTGCCGAGCCATCAGTCGGCCGCGAGCTACGACCTGGGCTGGACGCACCAGTGGTCGCACGGGCAGCTCTCGGTTTCGGCGTACCGGCAGACGCAGGGCGGTCAGCTCGTCAACGCCACCGTCACCGGCGACTCGCTCGGCTTGACGAATCCCGGCAACCCGTTCTACCAAGCCGTGACCGGCTATTTCAACAACGTCTGCGGCGCGCCGGGCGGAACGGTGCTGCAGCCGAACCTCTACGTCAGCCAGCAGATCGGCGGGACGACGCGCGTCTACCAAGGCTTCACCGCGCAAGCGAACGTCTCGCTCGGCAAGAACGTGGTGCTGATTCCGTCGTACACGACGAGCGCCGCGGTCGTGACCGCCGCCGACCCGCGCTTCACCGGACTCGACAGCACACTCATCCTCGACTCGCAGATCCCCGGCCGCCCGGTCCACACCGGCAACTTGACGATCGACGGATTGTACGCACCGGCCGGGCTCGAGCTGCTCGCGAACGCGCACTACGTCGGGCCGAACAACAACCAGTACATCGCGCCGTACACGCTCGTCAACGCCGGGCTCTCGCACGCGTTCGGTCCGGGACGTCTGACCGTGTTCGCATCGAACTTGTTCAACACGGAGACGGCGAACTTCTCGACGCTGCAGTACGCGCAGCCGATCCCGCTGAGCGGCGGCGGCTACCTGCTGACGGCCGCGCGTCCGAACGCGCCGCGTCAGTACACCGTGTCGTACTCGTTCAACACCGGCGCGCGTCCGGGCGCAGGCTACTCGCGCGGCTCCGCCTCGGGCGGTGCGGGCGG
>JAFAKB010000073.1 GCA_019235885.1 Candidatus Eremiobacterota bacterium
GGCCAACAGGAGACCAAAACGCTCGCGCCAGTTAAAGGACGCGAGCTGGCGGGCTTGCATTGTGGATAAAGTTCGCTCCAGCCCGCTGGAGTACTTTTTAAGAGGGGAGCATTTACGGGGGCGGCAGCTAAATTTTGGGGTGACTGACGGGATTTGAACCCGCGACCTTCCGCTCCACAGGCGGACGCTCTAACCAGCTGAGCTACAATCACCACGCGTCGAACGCCGACGATTACACGCGCGCGCGAGCGGGGCCTGCGCGGAAAGTTGGCGCGCCCGGAGGGAATCGAACCCCCATCGTTCCGCTTAGAAGGCGGATGCCTTATCCGTTAGACCACGGGCGCGTGGTCGGGATGACAGGATTTGAACCTGCGACTTCTGCGTCCCAAACGCAGCGCTCTACCAAGCTGAGCTACATCCCGCAGGCCCCATCGTACCACATGCGCAAAATGGGGCTCGCAATTCCTTCGCAGGTCCCGGGAGGCTCTCTTGCTGCGCCGTCTCGTTCCCGTTGCCGCCGCGGCGGCGCTCCTCACTTCGCCGGCGCTCGCCGCGCCGTCCCAAGGCCTGCCGCCGCTGCAGGAGAGCGATCTCCGCCGGCTCGTGACGCTGGTCGATCCGCAAATCGCGCCGGACGGCAAGCGCGTCGCGCTGGTCGTGCGCCGTCCCGACTTCGAGAAGAACCGGTACCGGAACGCGCTGGTGCTCGTCGACGCGCGCACCGGCGCGGCGCGCACGCTGGTGCACGAGCGCGACGACGTGAACGGCGCGCGCTGGTCGCCGAGCGGCGACCGCATCGCCTACCTCGCCACGCCGCCGAAGGATCCCGCCGAGAAGGACGAGCCGCAACAGCAGCTGTACGTGCTGCGCCTCGACGGCGGCGAGCCGGCCGTCGTCACGACCGCGAAGAAGGGCGTCGAGTCGTTCGCTTGGCGTCCCGACGGACGCGGATTCGCTTACCTCGCACGCGACGACTCGCCCGACGCCAAGCGCATCGCGGCGCACGACGACTGGTTCGAGGTCACCGACAACGCGTGGACCTCCCGCGGAAACGGCGCGCCCGCGCACCTCTGGACGGTCGACGCCGACGGAAAGCGCGCGCACCGCGTTACGCGCGGAACATGGTCGCTCGACGGCGATCCGGCCTACGCGCCGGACGGACGCAGGGTCTTCGTCATCCGCACGCCCACCGCGTCAACGAACCACTATCGCGCCCGCTCGCTCGTCGCGGTCGATCTCGCCAGCGGCCGGCTGCACGAAATGGCGCCGCACGTCCGCGGCGCGGACAGCGCGCGCGTCACGCCGGACGGCAAACAACTGATCTACACCGGCGAGCACCCGACCGCGTTCTCGCAAGCCGAGCTCTACGCGAGCGACCTCAACGGCCGCAACCGGCGAGATCTCACCGCGCGGCTCGACCGCGACGTCCAATTCGCCGAGTTTCTTCCGCACGACCGCCTCGCCGTCGGCGCCGACGACGCGACGCGCGACCGCCTCTTCGCACTCTCTCCCGACGGCACGTCCCGGACGCTGCCGCTCGGCGACGTCGACCTTTCCGGCGGCGCGACCGCCTCGCGCGACGGCACGCTCGTCTTCGTCGGAACGACGTCGGTGCACCCCGCGGAGCTGTACGTCCTGCGCGACGGCGCGCGCGCGCCGCAACGCCTCACGCACTACAACGACGCGGTCGCCGCGCACGCGATGGGCCGCACGCGCACGATCACTTGGCGCAGCGCCGACGGCTTTCACCCCGACGGCGTGCTAACTGAGCCGGTCAACGTCGTGCGCGGTAAGAAATATCCGCTGGTCGTGCTGATCCACGGCGGCCCGACCGCCACCTCGACCGAAGGCTTCAACGGGCTCGTGCAGTTGATGTCCGCGCGCGGCTGGTACGTCTTTCAGCCGAACTACCGCGGCAGCGACAACCTCGGCCGCCGCTTCGCGCAGGCAACGGTCCCCCGCATCACGAGCGCGCCGGCGCAAGACGTCCTCGACGGCGTCGACGCGGTCGTGAAGCTCGGCGTCGTCGACACCGCGCGCATCGGCGTCTCGGGCTGGAGCGAGGGCGGATTGCTGACGTCGTGGCTGATCGCGCGCGATCACCGCTGGCGCGCGGCGATGTCGGGCGCCGCCGTCAACGACTGGACCGGCTACGCCGACCTGACCGACGCGAAAGACTTCGCACCCTCGTTCATCGGCCCGTCGCCGTGGACCAGCGATCGAATGCGCGCATTCTACGACGCCGAGTCGCCGCTGACGTACGCCGCCGACGTACGCACGCCGACGCTCATCATGACCGATGCCGGCGACTTTCGCGTTCCGACGCCGCTCGCGTACGAGTTCTACCATGCCGTCCGCGCGACCGGGACGCCGGTCGAGATGGTCGTCTTCCCGGTGAACGGCCACAGCCCCAGCGACCCGCTGCACCGGGAGGATCGCATACACCGCTGGGTCGATTGGTTCGCCAGGCACTTGTGAGGCATCACGCATGATCGCATCCCTGCTCTTCGCCGCCGTCGCGCTTGCGCCGGCGGGGCCCTCCGCTGCACCGGCGCCGGCGCCGGCCGCACCGGCGACGGCCGCGCCCGCGGCGCCGAAACCGCTGACGCTCGAAGCGCTGCGGCAAACCGTCTCGGTGCGCGAGCCGGCGATCTCGCCGGACGGCAAGCGGATCGCCTACGTGCGCGGCGTCGGTGACTTCAAAGCGGACGTCGAGAAGACGGAGCTGATCCTCGTCGACGTCGCGAGCGGCGCGCGGCGCGTGCTGACGCAAGACCGCAGCGACGTCTCGAACCCCGCGTGGTCGCCGGACGGGACACGGATCGCGTTCCTCGCCGCGCCGGCGAAAGACGAGATGCCCGAGATCTACGTGCTCTCGCTCGACGGCGGCGACGCGCAGCGCATCACGCACGTGCGCGGGACGATCGGCGGTTTCGCATGGCGCCCTGACGGCCGCGCATTCGCGTTCACGCTGCGCGACCCGCAATCCGGCGCCGGCCCCGCGCCGTCGCCCTCGCCCGGAGCTGCGAAACCCTCACCGTCACCGACGCCGAAAGGTTACGTCGAAGCGTTCACCGTCACCGACGAGCACTACCTCACCCGCGCGCCCTCGCGCCCGTCGCACCTGTGGACGATCGACGCCGACGGCGCGAACCCGCACCAGATCACGCACGGCGCGGCCAGCGACAGCGGGCGGATCGACTGGCTTCCCGGCGCGAAACAGATCGTGCTCACCGAACAGCCCGACGCGATCTTCGCGCACCTCACCAAGCAGCACGCCGTCGTCGTCGACCTCGCACGCGGAACCACTCGTCCGCTGCGCGCTGGGACGGTCGACGGCGGTGCGGTGCTCTCGCCCGATGGCGCGCGCGCGGCGGTGCGCGTGCCGCGCCACGCCAACGTGTACTTGCAGAACGACCTCGCCGTTCGTCGCGTGAGCGACGGCGCCGACGTGTCGAACACCGTCGCGCTGGACCGCAACGTGCGCTGGTGGGACTGGCTCGACGACCGCACCGTGCTGGTCGGCGCCGCCGACGGCGTGCGCCAGTATCTCTGGCGCATCCCGGCCGACGGCGGCGCGGCGGCGCGCTACGACTTGGGCGAGGTCGACTTCGGCAACGACGCGACGGTCGCGCGCGACGGAACGATCGCGTTCGTCGGCCATCTTCCCGACGGCGCCGGCGAGCTGTACGTGCTGCGCCGCAACGCGAAGCCGGTCGCGCTCAGCGACGAGAACGGCTGGCTGCGCGGCTACGCGCTCGGCCGCTCGCAGCGCATCGACTGGACCTCCGACGGCATGAACGTCGACGGCGTGCTGACCTACCCGCCGAACTATACCGCCGGCAAGCAATATCCGCTCGTGCTCGTCATCCACGGCGGCCCGGTCGGGACCTCGACGCGCGCGTTCAACGGGCTCGCGCAGCTGCTCGCATCGCACGGAGATCTCGTGCTGCAGCCGAACTACCGCGGCAGCGACAACTCCGGCGATGCGTTTCTGCAGGCGATCGTCGGTCCGGTCACCAGCGGCCCCGGCCGCGACAACCTCGCCGGCGTCGAAGCGGTGAAGAAGATGGGGATCGTCGATCCCGCGCGGATCGGCGTCTCCGGCTGGTCGGGCGGCGGCCTGCAAACGTCGTGGCTGATCGGCCACGCGACGTTCTGGCGCGCGGCGCTCAGCGGCGCCGCGGTGGACGACTGGTTCGAGCAGGCGACGCTCGCCGACATCAACGAGGAGTTCGCCGCGACGTTCCTCGGCGGCGCGACGCCGTGGACCGCCGACGGCCGCGCGAAGTACCGCGACGAGTCGCCGATCACGTACGCGAAGAACGTCAAAACGCCGACGCTGATCCTCACCGACAGCAGCGACCAGCGCGTTCCGATCTCGCAGTCGTTCGCGTTCTACCGCGCGCTGCAAGGCAACGGCGTCGACGTGCGCATGATCGAGTTCCCGCGCGTCGGCCACAACCCGACCGATCCGGTCGGCCGCGAAGCGCGCGTTCGCATCTGGACCGAGTGGTTCGACAAGTGGCTGAAGTGATGCAACGGCTCGCCCTTGCGCTCACGGCCGCGGCGAGCGCCGTGATGCTGCTCGGCGCCGCGCCGCGCCCGCTCGAGCTCGGCGATTTGCGCCGGCTGGTGACGTACGGAAACGTTGCGATCGCGCCCGACGGACGGCACGTCGCCGCGATCGAGCGCCGCGCCGACTACAAAGAGAACAGAATGCTCGCGCGCCTCGTCCTCATCGACGTGCGCACGCGCGCGAAGCGCGTCCTCACACCGGACCGCAACAGCGTCTCGAGCGCGGTCTGGTCGCCGAGCGGCGACCGTATCGCGTTCCTGAGCGCGGGCGGTGAGAAGAAGACTCCGCAAGTCTGGGTGCTCCCCGTCGACGGCGGCGAGGCGATGCGCCTCACCGACGCCGAGCGCGGCGTCGAGGGTTTCGCCTGGCGCCCCGACGGCCATGAGATCGCGTACGTCACCGCTGACGAGCCGGCGAACAAGAAAGAGATCGGCGCGCACGACGACGCGTTCACCGTCACGCGAGAAGCCTGGACGGCGCACGCCGCCGCGACGCCTTCGCACATCTGGCTGATCGCCGCCGGCGGCGGCACGGCGCACCGCCTCACCTCCGGAACGTGGAGCGTTGCGGGCGGCGACCTCGCCTATCGGCCCGACGGACGCGCGATCGCGTTCTCACGCAACCCCGACGGCACGGTCGACACGGTCCTCCGCACGACGATCGGTCTCGCCGACACGAAAACCGGCCGGGTGACCACGTTCGGCGAGCTCGGAAGTAACGGCCCGAGGTTCGACCGCACCGGGACGTTCCTGACGTACAACCGCCCGAACGCGATCGCCGACGTGCAGAGCGACATCGTCCTCGCGAACGCCGACGGCGCGCGTGCGGCTGACCTAGGCGCGAAGCTGGACCTGGACGCCGCGGGCGCGGAGTTCTTGCCGGACGGCTCGCTCATCACCGCCGCGACGTACGGGACGCATTCGCACCTCTTCACGCTCGAACGCAGCGGAGCGGTGACGATGCTTCGAACCGGAGATGTGAACGTCAATGCGCCGTCGGTCGCGCGCGACGGCACCGTCGCGTTCTCCGGATCGACTGCGACCGATCCGTCCGAGATCTACGTCTTTCACATCCCGGGCAACGTCGTCGTCCGCAAGACCCCGCATGATCCGTTTCCGGGCCTGCAGCGCCTGACCTCGGCGAACGGCTGGCTCGCCGCGCACGCGCTCGGCACGAAGCGCACGCTGGCGTACCACGGCGCGGACGGAACGCCGCTCGACGCGGTGATCACCGAACCGCCCGGCTTCACGAAAGGCAAGAAGTACCCGCTCGTCCTGCTGATCCACGGGGGCCCGACCGGGGCGTCGCGCGCGCAGTTCAGCTCGCTGACCGCGCTGATGGCCGCGCGCGGCTGGCTCGTGATGGAGCCGAACTACCGCGGCAGCGACAACCACGGCGCGAAGTCCATCGCGACCTCGCTCGGCAAGCCGATGTCGGTCGCGGGTCAGGACATTCTGGACGCCATCGGGATCCTCGAGCGCGAAGGGATCGTCGACAGCGCGCGCATCGGGGTCTCCGGGTGGTCGGCCGGCGGGATGATGACGTCGTGGCTGATCACGCACGACACGCGCTGGCGCGCCGCGCTCAGCGGTGCCGGCGTCGACTCGCTGGTCGGCGTCGCCACGATGAGCGACGTGAACTCCTACGCGCCCGCGCTCTTGCGCGGCGACCCGTGGGCCGATTCGGCGGCGATGCAGCGCGCGCTCGAAGAGTCGCCGCTCACCTACGCCGACCGCGTGAAAACACCGACGCTGATCGTCACCGATGCCGGCGACCAGCGCGTCCCGACACCGCTCTCGTACGAGTTCTACCACGCGATCCGCGCGACCGGAACGCCCGTCGAGCTGCTGGTCTATCCCGTCAACGGCCACTTCCCGACCGACCCGCTCCACGCCGAAGACGTCAACCGCCGCTGGATCGACTGGTTCGCCAAGCACTTCTGAGCGCGGGAAGGACGAGTCCGCTTCCTCCCTAAGCTCCTTCGCCCAAACCTATCCGCCGAAGGAGGGACGCACATGACGCCTTCTCGCAGCGCATTTCTGGCCGGCGCCGCCGGCGCGGCGGCCGCGACCGTCGCGGCGCCGACGATGATCGCCGCGGCCAGCCCCGCCGCCGTCGCCGCGGCGACCCGCGGCATGACCTTCACCACCCTGCGCGACGGGGGTGTCGACCACGTCGGCGTTCGCACCGCGCGCGGGATCGTCGATGTCGCGCGCGCCGCCAAGGCGCTCGGCATCGCCTCGCCGCCGCTGACGGTCGACGACGTGATCGCGGGCCGCGGCGACGTCGCCGCGCTCCCGCGCATCGTCAAAGACGCGCCGGCGTCGTCGATTCGCAGCGAAGGCTCGGTGCAGTACGGGCCGGTGGTGACCGCGCCGCCGAAGATCGTCTGCGTCGGTTTGAACTACCGCGCGCACATCGAGGAGACCGGCGAGAAGCCGCCGCCGTTCCCCGACCTGTTCAACAAGTACAACACCGCGCTGAACCGCCACAACGGAACCGTCGCGGTCTCGAAGTGTCCGGCGGTGAAGTTCGACTACGAGTCCGAGCTGGTGATGATCGTCGGCAAGACCGCGCGCAACGTGCCGGAAGCCGACGCGCTCGGCTACGTCTTCGGCTACACGACCGGCAACGACTTCACCGCGCGCGATCCGCAGCAGCGCGTCTCGCAGTGGATGACCGGCAAGACGCCGGACGAGTTCGCGCCGATCGGACCCTGGCTCGTCACCGCCGACCAGATCCCGAACCCGCAGACGCTCCAGATTCAAACCTGGGTGAACGACGAGACGACGCCGCGCCAAGACGCCAACACCGCGCAGATGATCTTCAACTGCGCGCACATCCTGAGCTACACCTCGACGTTCATCACGCTCGTCCCCGGCGACGTCATCTTCACCGGCACGCCGAGCGGCGTGATCACCGGCTATCCCAAGGACAAGCAAGTCTGGCTCAAACCCGGCGACCGCGTCCGCACCACGATCTCGAAGATCGGAGAGCTGCACTTCACCTTGACGTGAAGGCTTCGGCGCCGCTCCGCAGAGTCGCGACCGTCCTCGGGGTCGTCTTCCTGATCGCCGCGGGGGTCTTCATCTACCGCGGCGTTCAGCGCAGCGTCCCGCCGCGCGCGGCGAGCTCCACGGCTGTGCGCGCGACCGCGCGGCCGAAGCCGCCGCGCACCCCGGCGCGGCTCGCGCGGACGACGGCCGGACCGCCGCGGGCAACTGAAACGCCATCCGCCCGCACCGAAGCGAGTCCGGTCGTGGCGGCTAGGATTAGGGCCCCGCACGATGTCAAGCTTGTGCGCGGCGGAGAGAAGGTGCAGCAGCTCCTCGCCGCCGCGCACTCGCCGGCTCATCGGCCGCGTTCTGCACCGGCTCACCGGCCGCGTTCCGCACCGCCGCCGCAGCGAACGGCGGCGCCGCCGAGGGCCGTTGCGGTGGACGAGGAATGCGAGCGGGCATCGCACTACGAGCAGGCCGCCGCGAACGACCAAGCGGGAACGCTCGCGATCTACAACGCCACCGTCTCGGGCTTGGCGGCAAATGCGAGCTGCGCGGACGCAACGTTGCGGATCGTGAACGAAGCGTATCTGCGCTCGCTGCGCGCGCCCGCGGAAGCGCAGTTGCGCATCGGAGACTGGAAGGCCGACCTCAACCTCGGCGATGAGTACTTGCGGCGCTGCGTCGCGATGCCGGCGCTGCGGGGAACGAAGGCGGCCGCCGACTGCCGCATGCAGCTTTCGATCAACCGCACCATGCGAGCGCGGCTGAGCGCGCTCATCTCTCCGACCGCCCGCTGAGTGCGCGCGACGCGGGGTCGCTCGCTTCGGGCGGTGGCGCCGCCACCCGAAGCGAACCCGTCGCAGGTCGCGGGCACGTGGCGGAATCGGCAGACGCGCTGGATTTAGGTTCCAGTGGGGCGACCCATCCGAGTTCGACTCTCGGCGTGCCCACTTGGGTTTTGCGCTCTTGACGAGCGCAAGAACCCGGGCGTCCTCCCTGCGGTCCGGGCGCCTGGAAGGTAACGCGCCGCAAGCGGCGCCGTTGGCCTTGACGGTGCGCAGGCTGGTTCGATACACTCCCAGGGTTCGTCCGCGGGCCCTACGAATCGGCTCCGACGGGTCGCGGAAGTAGCTCAGCGGTAGAGCATCGCCTTGCCAAGGCGAGGGTCGCGAGTTCAAATCTCGTCTTCCGCTCCAGTTCGAATTGACGACGGCGGGCGCTTGCCCGCCGTCCCCGCTTCCGGAGGTTTCCCGTCCACGTGCCCTCGACGCTGAAGCCGCTCGACCCCACGCAGGTCGAGCTCGAGATCGGCATAACGCCTGAAGAGTACAGCGCGGCGCAGGACGCCGCGTTCCGCAAGCTCTCGCGCAACGCGAAGATCAAAGGCTTTCGGCCCGGCAAGGTCCCGCGCAAGATCTTCGAGAGCACCTATGGGACCGGCGCGATCATCGAGAACGCGCTCGACGATCTGCTGCAGAAGAAATACCCGGCCGCGCTCGAGGAGCACGGGATCGAGCCGCTCAACCGCCCGTCGGTCGAGTTTCTTCCCGGCGAAGAAGGCGAGCCGCCGCGCTTCAAGGCGGTCGTCGCGGTGCGCCCCGAGTTCGAGCCGCAGGGCTACACCGGCATCGAGATCCCCGACGTCCCCGAGACCGCGTCCGAAGAAGACGTCGAGCGCACTTTGGACCAGATGCGGCGCGACACCGCGACGCTGCTCCCGGTCGACCGCCCGGCGCAGCTCGGCGACACCGTCACGCTCGACTACGAAGGTACGATCGACGGCGTCCCGTTCGACGGTGGAGCGGCGCAGGGGCAAGAGACCGAGCTGGTCGAGGGGCGCTTCATCCCCGGCTTCGCGAGCGGCATCGCCGGGATGAAGGCCGGCGAGACCAGGGACGTCCGCGCGCGGTTCCCCGACCCGTACGGCAACGCCGACCTGGCCGGCAAGGACGCGGTCTTCACCGTCACCGTCCACGAGGTCAAGGAGCCGGAGCTGCCCGAGCTCGACGACGAGTTCGCCAAGCGCGTCTCGCGCGCCGAGAGCTTCGAGGAGCTCAAGGCCGAGATCAAGCGCCGGCTCGACCAGACCGTGAAGACGAACGCCCGCCGGCGCGTCTCGACCGAGCTGCTCGACAAGATCGTCGCGGTCAACGACTTCCCGCTCCCCGAGGTGCTGGTAGAGCGCGAGACCGGCGCGCTCCTCGACGAGTCTCGCCAGTACGTCGGGCGGGCCGGGATCACGTGGGACGACTACTTGAAGCAGAGCGGAAAGACCGAGGACGAGCTGCGGACGACGTTCCGGCCGGAGGCCGAGCGGCGGGTGAAGACGACCCTCCTGGTCGAGGCGATCGCCCGCAAGGAGGGAATCCATGCGACCGAGCAGGACGTCGAGGCCGAGCTGACCGCGCTCTCGCAGCAGTACGGCCAGCCGCGCGAGAAGATCGTCGAGGCGCTTCGGTCGAACGTCGGGGCGCTGATCGACGGGATCGTTCGCACGAAGACGATCGACCGCCTGATAGAGCAGGCAACCCGGGTTCCCGTTCCGCCGAGCCCGGCCGACGCTGAAACTCAAGTCGCGGCCGAGTAGGTCACGGAGGGCGCACAATATGGGACACCTGGTACCGATGGTCGTCGAGCAGAGCGCGCGCGGTGAACGCGCGTACGACATCTACTCGCGGCTCCTCAAAGAACGGATCATCTTCGTCCACGGCCCGGTCGACGACGGGATGGCCTCGCTCGTGATCGCGCAGCTGCTCTTCCTGGAGCGCGAAGATGCCGATAAGGACATCGACATGTATATCAACAGCCCGGGCGGTTCCGTGACCGCGGGGCTCGCGATCTACGACACGATGCAGCTCATCAAGCCCGACGTCGCGACGATCTGCGCCGGGATGGCCGCCTCGATGGCCTCGCTGCTGCTCACGGGCGGCGCCAAGGGCAAGCGCTACGCCCTGCCCTACTCGAAGATTCTGATCCACCAGCCGTGGGTCCAGCAGGTGGGTGGGCAGGCCACCGATATCGAAATCCACGCGCGGGACCTGATCGCCACGCGGCGCTCCCTGGCCGGAATTTACGAGAAGACGACCGGGAAACCGATCGAGCAGGTCCTGAAGGACATCGAGCGCGACTACTACATGACGGCCGAGGAGGCCAAAGAGTATGGGATCGTCGACGGCGTCTTCAGCCGAGACAACCGGACCGTAAGCCCCACCGCACCGAGCACGTAGGTCGACCGCATGTTTCGTTTCGGGGACGAGAAAGGACAGCTGAAGTGCAGCTTCTGCGGCAAGTCGCAGGAGCAAGTGCGGAAGTTGATCGCGGGCCCCGGCGTCTACATCTGCGATGAGTGCATCGAGCTCTGCAACGAGATCATCGAGGAAGAGCTCTACAAGAACGTCGACGAGAACCTGCGGCTGCGGAACATCCCGAAGCCGAAAGAGATCAACCACATCCTGAACCAGTACGTGATCGGTCAGGAGCGGGCGAAGAAGTCGTTGGCGGTCGCGGTCTACAACCACTACAAGCGCGTCAACGCCGGCGGCACCTCCGGCACCGGCGCCGAAGAGGTCGAGCTGCAGAAGAGCAACATCCTGCTCGTCGGCCCGACCGGAAGCGGCAAGACATACCTCGCGCAGACGCTGGCGAAGATCCTCGACGTCCCCTTGGCGATGGCGGATGCGACCTCGCTGACGGAAGCCGGCTACGTCGGCGAGGACGTGGAGAACATTCTCCTCAAGCTGATCCAGGCCGCCGACTACGACGTCAAGCGCGCCGAGAAGGGCATCGTCTACATCGACGAGATCGACAAGATCGCCCGCAAGAGCGAGAACCCGTCGATCACGCGCGACGTCTCCGGCGAGGGCGTCCAGCAGGCGCTGCTCAAGATCCTGGAAGGCACGACGGCCAACGTCCCACCGCAGGGCGGCCGCAAGCATCCCCACCAAGAGTTCATCCAGATCGACACGACCAACGTGCTGTTCATCTGCGGCGGCGCGTTCGACGGCCTGGAGAAGATCATCGAAGGCCGCGTCGCCTCGAACTCGCTGGGGTTCCGCGCGAACCCGGAGTCGAAGAAGGACGCGCGCCAGTCGAAGATGCTGCAGCAGCTGATGCCCGAGGACTTGCTGAAGTTCGGCCTGATCCCGGAGTTCATCGGCCGCCTGCCGATCGTCGTGACGCTCGACGCGCTGGACGAATTGGCCCTACGGCGAATCTTGGTCGAGCCGCGGAACGCGCTGGTCCGTCAGTTCCAGAAGATCATGGGCATGGACGGGGTCGAGCTGACGTTCACCAAAGAAGCGCTGATCGCGATCGCGATCAAAGCCCAGTCGCGCAAGACCGGCGCCCGCGGCCTCCGCTCGATCCTCGAAGAAATCATGCTCGACGTGATGTACGACTTGCCCTCGCTGCAAGGCGTGAAAAAGTGCGTCGTCAACAAAGAAGTCGTCGAAAAGCGAGAGAGCCCGACATTGGTGTTCGCCGATAGGCCGAAGGATCAGAGCGCGTAAGATAATCCGCTTCCCCGGCGATTCACGAAGAGAAACCGTCATCCTTGCTTGGCATATTACGGTGGGCTGACGGTGCTCCGCGCATTGACGTTGTATAACAGAAAACCAGCAGTTGCCACAAAACTCAGCGCCGTAATGGAATCCGGTACTAGGTAGGCGCGGTACTCGCGCAAGTGGATGACCCAGATCGGATTCTTGATGATTGCGACGACAAGAAGCGCCGCGACGACGAGACCGCTTCCCGCTGATTCTCTGAGACGCTTCGTCGTCGCTGTGGCAGCCATCGTGGCGAGGGATGTCGAGAACCACATCCATCTGAGCAAAACGTAATATACGAAATCATCATAAGGCACCGTACGAATCGCGCTCGCAAACGTTATGCCGGCGAGGGCGACGAGCCAAATAGCGATCACGCGTATGAGCCACCGAGACGCTTGTGAGATCGCCGCACGGGCTACGTTTAGACTCGTCGGTTCACTGAGGGACGGTCGTGTTACAAAATACGCGACCATCGCGGCGACCGCTCCACAACCACCGAGGACGATGAGGTAAACCGCCTTCCATGCGAGTGCTTCGGTCCTATCGCTTGGTGCCGTCTTGTCCCAGTAGAAATTCCACGTAGCAATTATTCCGAAGCTCAGCATCACGATCACGCCGATGAGCCCTGCAGCGTACCACCCGCCAGCGGGGTTTCTTCCACGGAGGAACGTAAGAAAATGCTCGCGTGCCGCGAATCTCGAGGATGACTCAAATAAGACCGCGAGGGGAGCGACATACGCGATGAAGCCGAGTGACTGTAGCAGATTGATCAACGGCCCGTCGAAATGCTCCGGATGATAGGGCAGAAATCCGAGGATTGAGCCGAGGAGCGCGTTGAAATTCAGGGCAGCGACTACGAGCGCTGCTACGAACAGTTCGGCACTGAACGACGGTGTGTCGACTTGCGGCGGCGAAGGACTTGCCTCAACAAACAGGCGCGCACGGTCCCGCTGCCGTTCCCGGTCAACTGTGAGCTGCGCGATCACTAAACAGGCCACGAAGAATCCGCCCGACACGGTAGCTGTCGTTTCAAACAGCCTCGCGTAGTCGACCGTCGACATCGTGACGGCCGATGTGAGCATGTTTCGGTGACAGATGATAGCATAAAGAGATTAGAGAGGCAAGGCCGGCCCATCGTGGCGAGGTATCGATGCGGCAAACTCGATCGGAATGGCATGTCAGCGCCTTCATCACCAGCATGATCTCGGCGAAGCGGCCTGGAGGTCCTTAGCGGTGTTTCCTTACCGTCGGGATACGACGGATAGAACAAGAAATCGCTCGTCTCCGGTCGTCGGTTCTCCGGTCCAATCGATGCCGAAGTGCTGGAACGTCTGCGGCGCTTTGAACGAAACGATGTTCCTCATGATACGTCGCTCTCGAGCCGTTCGATCCCGCGGTAGATGCCGGCATCGTGCAGTGCGGCGATATCGCTGCAGAACGACCGGGGCGAGCGCCCGAAGTGCTGCTGGTAGAACTCGTACCGGACGGGGGTCTATGTTCTTTTTGGCCAACTCTTTCAAATCGAGATCGAAACTGCGGACGTCCGATATAATGGAGTCCCCCCTGCGATGAGGGCGTACTCCTGAACGGAGCTACGTACTGCGAGGCGTCGAGCGATCGGCGCCTCGCGGCTTTTCTATGCGGACGGCTGAAATCGAACTGCTGCCCTCCAGCGGACCTAATCGGGCGAGCGGGTTAGCGCGACTCGAAGGTGTAGACATCGGCTCCGGGGAGCGCCGCGACCGTGCGCAGCTTTCCGTTTTGGAAGGTGCCGCTGACGTGCAGCGGGCGGAAACCGCTGCCGATATCGAGCCAGATCGCCTTTCCGTCGACGCCGCCGGTCACGGTGCGGTAGCTTCCGTCGTCCGGCCGGTAGTAGCCTTGGACGATTCCGCTCGGGTAGACCGTCAGCGAGAGGGTGCCGTCGTATTCTCCGACGCCGTAGCGGTCGACCAGACGGGTCGGCAGCGTGTACTGCGCCGGCGCGGTGTTCGCGCCCGGCGCTTCCGTCGCGGCCGGCGCGGCGAGCGGAAGGGCGGCTAGCGCCAGCAATCCGAGCGTTGCGGCAAGTTTGCGAATGATCATAGCGAGTTCATAACACGTCGCTCGCGCGCGATGTTGCGGCGGCGACTTCGTTCGGCGGGTTCTAAGAAAATTCAAATGAAGTCGCTCGCTAAATGACGAAGCAAGCGCAGGACCACAATGACATCAACGTTTACGACGATCGACGACTACATCGGTTCGCAAGGGGCCGAGGTCCAGCCAGTCTTGCAGCAAGTGCGTCGCGCGATTTGCGAGGCCGCACCGGGCGCCGAGGAGACGATCAGCTACAAGATTCCGGCGTTCAAGCTCAACGGCGAGGAACTCGTGTACTTTGCGGGCTGGAAGCACCACGTCAGCCTCTATCCGGTGCCGAAAGGTGACGCCGCATTCCGGCGCCGCATCGATCCCTACCGCGCCGGCAAAGGCACGCTCAAATTTCCGCTGAAGCAGCCGCTCCCGCTCGATCTCATCGCGAGCGTCGTCCAGCAGCTGATCGCAGAACGACGTAAGGGTTGATTCGAATCGAAGCTACTGCGTCGTGAACGAGCCGAGGAGAGCCGGGCTCGTGACCGCTGCGCACGGGGTCGCGACGGTGACGTCTTGCGTCCAGACTTGGTACGTCGTTGCCGGCGCGAGGGACGGCACGGAAAACGCTGCTCCGGCGGCGTGTTGTTGCGTCGCGTTCGGCGAGGGGACTGGGGTCGGCACCGCCGTCGGCGAGTTCGAGACCACCGGGCTTCCCGTCGACGGTATCAGCGTGACGGTGCCGGTATAGCGTGAAAGGACGATCGTTTGAACGTTGTCCGGGATCCCGGTCGACCCCGGCGCGGGATAGACCAGGTATTCCGGCCCGCTGAGCGTCGCCGGGACGTTGCAGATCGCCGAAGGCGGGAACGTCGCCCCGCCACCGCTGCACGCGGTAAGCGCGCCCGCGACCAATGCCAAGGAAAACCAGCCGTTCAGCCTCATCGCAACCATCCTCGCACCACAACGCCGTTCGCGCAAGCGTGACGTTCATACCGCAGCGTACGTTTTCCGTCGCGCTCCCGCGCGCAGGCTTACGCGATCAGTTCGACGCGCTGGCTGGAGAGGACGCGGAAGCGCGTGTCGTACGAGAGCATCGCGTCGTCGATCTTCATGCGGCTGTGGATCAGGACGTCTTGCGCGGTGCGGCCGTGGCCGAGGTCGCGGACGGTGCCAGCGACCATGCGGATCAGCGGCACCGTTCCGGGCGCGGGCTGGTTCAGGCGTTTCGCGCGGACCAGCGCCTCGACGATCGCGTTCTGCACGACGCCCGGCAGCGAGCGGAACTCGTCGTCCGTTTTTTTCTGGAACTCCGCCTGCTTCGGCTCGGGCTTGTTCTCGACGTAACGCACGACCGCGTCCCAGTCGTCGGCCGCGATCGCGGTGAAGGAGCAGAAGTAGCGGTGGACGACGCGCTCGGGCGCCTGCATCGCGTCGCACTGGTCGACGTGGACGCGGCTCGGGATCGTGCGCTGGCGCAGTTGGAACGTGAAGCTCAGCTCCGTCTCGGCCAGCTGCTTGGGGCAAACGAATGCGACGCCTTCGCGCGAGACCGTCGTCCCCAGCACGGGGATCCGCCGGCCGTCGCTGATCGCGAAGCCGTGGAACTTCCCGGGGCGCGCGCCAAGGGCGCCGTTTTCAAACCAGCGCTGCTCGCGACGCCCGAAGAGCTGGTCGAAAAGCTGCATGCCAGGCCACATCATAGCAAGCTTGCGGCCTGCAACCTGCCCTTTTGGCGCAAATCTTACGGTTCTTTGATCGCGGTCACATCAAAAGCGCGTTTCGAGGCCGCAAGTTTACGCCGGGTTTACGTTCGAGCCCGCTCCCGAGCCGCTGGCCGCGCTCAGAGCGGCGTTGATGCGCGCGGCGGCGTCCGCCGGCGTGTCGGGCGGATCGATGTGCACGAACAGATGCTTGTAGGTTGAGGCGCCGGGCTGCAGATCGATCACCAGCACGCTGTCCTCGCGCTGGTAGTCGAAAAACACCGTCTCGCCGTGGTACAGGAACGTCCCGGCCATCTTGAAGGGCCACGGCGAGTTCGTCCCGATCAGCTTGAGCGACTCCCAGAAGCTCGGCGGCTTGTCGACCGACGCGCCCGCGACGTTCGCGAGCGGGATCCGAAACGAGCCGTGCACCGCCCAGACCTTGTCCCAGCCGGAGAGCTCCACGCGCAGCGTGTCGCCGTCTACGTTCACCGTTGCCATGGATCGTTCTACTCAAGGGCCGTCGCGTGGTTTCGGGGTAGAAGCGGGCCATGGAGACGCAGGCTACGCTGAACGTCACGAGCTCCACGTTTCGTGACGGCCAAACGATTCCGCAGCGCGCGGTGTTCGACCAGTTCGGCTGCACCGGGCAGAACGAGAGCCCCGACATCACCTGGTCGCCCGGACCGCCCGGCACGAAGTCGTACGCAGTGACGATCTACGATCCGGACGCGCCGACGACGGTCGGCTTCGTGCACTGGATCGTGTTCGACATTCCCGCCGAGACAACGTCGCTCGCCGCCGGTGCCGGTGCGAAGAAAGACGCTGGCGTCCACGCGACGCAAGGATTTACCGACTACGGCTTCAGCCGTTACGGCGGCCCGTGTCCGCCGCCCGGCGATCCCGCGCACCACTATCATCTGACCGTGTGGGCGCTCGACCTCGAGAAGCTCGGCGTTGACGACACGACGACCTACGCGAAGTTCCGCTTCATCACTCGCGGACACGTGCTGGCGAAAGGCGAGATCGTCGGCCTCTACGCCAGCCCGGCGAGCTAGCGAAACGCGGATTAGCGAGCGCTATGGCTGCGGGCGCAGCCGCAGCGTTCGCACTGCGGTTCCGCCGTCCGGCGCAAACGCTTCCAGCCGCACGTCGATCACGCCGGCGCCCGCGTCCGGGACGGTGATCTGCCGCGCGAAGTGGCCGTTCGGGTCGGCGCCCGAGTCGGTGGTGATCGTGCTCTCGTTCGTTTCGCCGAAACTGATGAACGCGCTGCTCGTCGCGACGATGTGGACGCGCGAGTTCGGTTTCGTCCAGCCCTGCACCGTGAACGTGCGCGGAACCGCGGTGCCGTTCGGCGGCGAGACGTCGCGGAAGTAGTTCTCGTTCGGCTGCGCGGCGTTCAGGAACGTCCACGACTCCGCGATCCCCGGTGCGGTCACCGCGACGCGGTGCCGGCCGTACGGCAAGTCGTACGTCGGGTCGTACGAGAACGCGTGCGAGGAGACGTAGGCGTACTGCGTGATGTCGCGCCCGTCGAGCTGCACCCGCACGGCGTTGGCGTCGACCTCGCGCGGGAACGTTCCGCCGATCTGCGGGCGCAGGCTGCGGACCGTTGCGTTCGGGCTCGGCTCGACGCGCACGAGCCTCAGCGGCGCGCCTTGCGGCACCGGTGTGATGACCACCGGCGGCCCGCCGGGCGGGGCCGCGCCCGCGACCGGCTGCGTGATGAGCACGGCGCGCGTGCGGCCGTCGTAGTTCACGCTCGCGCCGAGCGCTTGCGCCACGAAGCGGAGCGGAACCAGCGTCCGCGCGCCGACGATGAACGGCGGCGAGTCGAGCGTCGTCTGCGCGCCGTTGACGATCGCGACGTTCGCGCCGATCTGCAGCGCGACGGTGGTGTTGCCGCGCGTCGCAGCGATCTTCCCGTTTTGGTAGACCACCGAGGCGCCCAGTCGTTCGAAGACGCCGCGCAGCGGGACGTACACGCGGCCGGCGCGCTCGACCGGCGGCTGGTCGAACGCGATCGCCGCGCCGTTGACGCTCACCGAAACGGGCGCGCTTTGCGCCCCGGCCGCGAGCGGAAGCGCGGTCGGCATGAGAACGGCGAAGAGTGCGGCGAAAGCGGTCGTGCGCGTCATCATCCAGGATAACGAGGCTCGGGCCGCTTCCGTCACCCCGTCCGGGTCCCGTCTCCCGTGGCGTCGAGGTCGCAAATCCCGGCTGCTGTAACGGCGGCACGGACGGCCGGCTCGCGCTCGTCGTCGAGGACCCGCTGCAAGATCGCACGAGCCCACGGCGTCTCGATCGCGAGCAGCGCTTCGACCAGCGCCAGCCGCGCGGACGCATCGCACCCGGCCGCGCGCCGGTCGACCAGTGCCGGCCACCCCGGCGGCTGCGGTACTGCGGCGGCGAAGAATGAGTCCGCGTCGGGGATGGAGTGAGCGGCCGGGATCGGCCCGGCATCTGGTGATCCGGCGTCGGGGCCCCAGTCCGCGAATCGCGAGAACGTGCGCGGTGCGGTGTCCAGAGGCGCGGGCGCGAGCGGCGGCGCGAAGGAAACCGTCGGCCGTGGCGCGGCGCGCTCGGGTGCGAAAATGACGACCGCCATCAGCGCGGTGGCGAGCACCGCAAGCAGGGTCGGAATCTGAAGCGTCAGCATGTCGCCGCCGTGGGAGCGGCATGCGCTCGAAGCGCCTCGAGCAGCGTGGCGCGCGCATCGTCGAGGCCACGGTCGCAGCCGCGCGTGAGCGCGTCCTCGAACAATTCGAGCGGCACGCCTTCATATCGTGCGAGCGTTTCGTCGAGCAGAGCACCGTAGTGCGCGACGGCTCCGCCCATTCGCGCATCACCGAGGCATTGAGGGAGAAGCGCAACGAGCGCACGCAAGACGCAGGGCGCTCCGTACGGAGCATCGTCGATTCGCGCAAGAGACGAATCGCCACGCCAGTCGCGGTCGGTGAGCGTTTCCAGCAGTGTCGTTAATGCCGACCGCAGTGCGGGATCTTCGAGGTCGTCGGCGGCGACGTAGAAGCCTGGGATCCGGAGCTTCACGAACAGCCGGTCGAAGACGTCGTGCAGCGCGGCGCGAACGCGGTCGAGCGTGTCGGCGATTCGCGCGTCGTACGGCTCGACGGCGTCAGGAAACAACGCGCGGAGCACGAGCACGTGCGCCACCAGCCCGATCTCCGATGTGCCGTTGAGCAGCCGCTCGATGTCGCGAAGCCGGAGCGCATCGGCCGTCATGACGAACGAGATCGCGGGCGCGGCCGGCTCCGGTTCGGCGATCGCCGGAATCGTCGGAACGCTTTCCGACGGAATGCTCGGCGTCAAGAAATTCGCCGTCGCAGCACTCGCCGCTGAACAATCGTAGGAGCTTGCCGCAGCCTCGTCGGCAGCGTCCGTGCACGTCGCCGGCATCGCTGCCGGCATGGGCGCGACGGTGAGCGCCTCGACATGGTACGCGAGAGCCGCGGGCCGCAACGCGAAGCCGTTTCCGCTCCGTACGCGAACCTGCGCCGGCTCCGCCGCCCGTGTCGTGCCGTTGATGCCGAGCGAGGCCCCGATGCAGACGATCTCCTCGTCGGCCGGCGCGCCTGCGAGGTACGACATGGCGAGGACGATACGCGTGCCGGCCGGGACGTCGTGAAGAGTCAGACCGTCCTCCTCCAGCGGCGAACGACCGTGCCGATCGAGGACGCCGTGTCCGTCCAGCGTCGTCGTCCCCGCCACGTACGTTGCGCCGGTAGCCGACACACGAATTACCAACTCGTCGATGCCCTCCTGGACCGCAACGTCGATCCGTACCGCGAACGCCGCACCAGCCACCGCGTCGTTCGGCGCGTGCAACACGGCGCTAGCGAGGTCGGCCTCGTTCCCTGAAGACTCTTCGGCGCCAGTGGCGTCCGAGTAATCAACACCCAACGAAGCGGTCGCCAATGCATCCTCTCGATGTGGTGGCTCTTGAGGTGCCCGATCGCGAACTACGAGTTCCACCTCCCGACGTGCACGTTCGCCGTCCACATCCGTCGCGATCAGCACGATCGGAAGCGCATCGGGCACCGGACGCGGAACGCCGTCGCCCGGCGCAGCAGCAACGCCATCGCCCGGGAGTGCCGGAGCGCCGTCAGCCCAAGAATGCTCCTGATCAAGACAGACATCGAGCGCGACGCACGCTGCAGCACCCGGCGCAAGTGCCCGCGGCAACGGGACGCCGACGCACGCAATGCGATCGCCGGCTGCGGAGACCGTCAACGACTCCGCGACGTCGCCTGCATTCACGACGCGTACGACGATGCGCGCAACGCCGCCGGGCGCGACACTCCGCGGAATCTGCATGGCATCGAGCCGCACGTCGCGCACATGCTCGGGTAAGACCGCCGTTTCGACGACGTGCCCACCGGCGCACACGCCGATCGTTCCACCGCTCCATGCAGCGGGGTACCCAGCAGCGAGCATGATCCGCGTACGTCCGCGCGCCGGAATGAGCCCCAGCGTGATCGCGCAGCCGGCGGCGGACCGCTCCGCTCGCGCGAACGACGGTTCCTCTTTGCGGTTCTTCCGAGCGCGCCAACTCACCGGAACGCCGTCTACGCCGACCTCCTCGTCCGTGAGCATCATCCCCTTCGGCAACGTCACGCCGACCGGCACGTCGTGCGCGTCGGTCCAGCCTTCGTTGCGCACCTCGATCGCGATGTGCGTTCGCCGCCGCGACGGAATCAATCCGACCTCCGGCGCTGCGATCAACGGCTCGGTGACCACGCCCGCGCGTGCCGGAAGCGCGCACGTAACATCGTTACCGAACCGCACCTCGCCGTCGTCGGCGCGAATCTCCGCGACGGGCCGCACGACGCGCGCGTTGAACGCGAACGCGATCCGCTGCCCGACATCGAGCCGCGGCGCTTCGACGACCGCCGGACCGTCGCCGTCGAGCCGCGCGCAGCCGACGGGCGCGGGGACGACGACGCGCACGCCGTGTGCCGGCCCGTCGCCCTCGTTCGTGACCTCGGTCCGCACGCGGACGGTCCCGGGGCCGAGCTGCTCGACGAACGTCCCGCTCGCGGCGCCGTAAAACACGGGCCGGCTGCGGACGAGGAGCGCGCAGCGGTTCGTCCCGAGCTCCGCGCCGTCGAGCCGCAGCACCGCCTGCACGAAGAGCGCGGTCAGATCGTCGACTGGCATCCGGACGCGGGCCAGGATCCTCGCGACGGCGTCCTCGCCCGGCGCGACCGGCTCGACCGCGACCTCGGTGCCCGCCAGCGGCTCGAGGCCCTCGGCGAGCACGAATGCGACCGTCGCGGGCCGGCTCGGCAGCGCGCCCAGGTTGCGCGCGCGGAACTCGATGCACACGGTCTCACCGGGGCGCGCGACGCGTGGCTCGACGAAGAGCGCGCGCAGAACGGGTTCGTAGCCGGCTGTCATACCGGACTCGGTGCCCGCCGATGCGCCCTCGCATGACCGGGCAGGAGACTCCGAGGTGAGCGGGGACACAGTGGCCCGACAAAGGGCGCCTCGCGGGGGCGCTCCGAAGAGGGTGGAACCGATGATCGATCTCTCGACGCTTCGCCGGATCCCGTTGTTCCGGGACTTTACCGACGATCAGTTGTCGCAGGTGCTGGCGACGGTGACGACGCGCCGCTATGCCAAGCACCAGTTCGTCGTGCGCGAAGGCGAGCCGGGCGACACCTTCTTCGTGATCGCGGCGGGTTCGGTCGCGGTCTGCCGGGTCGGCCCCGACGGGCGCGAGACGATCCTTTCGATCCTCAAAGAGGGCGATTTCTTCGGCGAGATGTCGATGTTCGACTCGTCGCTGCGCTCGGCGTCGATCAAGACGCTGACCGACGTCGAGCTCGGCGCCGTCCGCCAAGGGGACTTCCTCGGGCTGATCGACCGCAATCCGCAGATCGGCCGGCTGCTGGTGATCGAGCTCTCCGAGCGCCTCCGCGCCGCGAACGCGCTGATCGCCGCGACGACCTCGCAGGACATCCGCGCCCGCCTAGCCTCGCTGCTGCTGAACCTCGCGGAGCAGTTCGGCGAACCGGTCGACAACGGCACCCGCATCGCGCTGCGCCTGACGAACCAAGAGATGGCGAACATGATCGGCACCACGCGCGAGACGGTGAACCGGACGCTGAACCGCTTCTGGGACGATCGCCTGGTCGACATGCGCACCGCCCACGTCGTCGTCACCGAACCCGACAAACTGCGCTCGCTGATCCCGTAGCAGCGCGCGCCGCGCGCGCCGGATAGATTTTCTCGCTCACGGGCACCGCCTGCGGCATGATCCCTTCGGCAGCGGTGGTCCAGCTCGCGACCGTGGCCGGCGCGCTGGCGTCCGCGTGCACGGGCTTTGTCGTTGTTTTCCGTGCCCGTGCAGCGGGCTCCCCGAACCAGACTGCGTTCCGCAACGCCGCGTCCCGTGAAGCTGTGCTCGTCGACGCGGCGCGGCGGCTGGCATGCGCCGCGCGAGCGTCGGTCGACGCGGTGCGCGACGAGATCGTGCGCGCCGCTCGCGCGGTCGCTCCGGACATCGACGGCGTCCTCGTCTACGAAGAGGACGAAGGCGCGCTGCGCTGCGTCGTCGCTTCCGGCTCGCGCTTCGCGTACTTCGACGGGACACGCGTCGCGCTCGACGACCCGTGCTCCTTGCCGTCGCGCGCGCTTGCCGCCGGACATCGCATCACGCTGGCGGACGCCGAGGCGACGAAGCTTCATCCCGGCGACTTCGCAGCGGTCGCGATTCCGTTTGCGCGGGAGGCCGGTCGCGCGTGCGTTCTCGCCGTCGCCTCGCAGCGTGCAATCGAAACGGAAACGATCGATCGCCTCGTGATGCTCGCCGATCAAGCCGCACCGGCGTATCTGATCGCACTGGACCGTGAGCTCGACCGCCGCCGCGCCGAGTACGACGGCCTCACCGGGCTGCTGACGCCGCGCGCGCTCCGCCAGCGCCTCGCGGTGCTCGTTGACCGCGCGCGTCTCCAGCCGGCCGCGAGACTGGCGCTGCTCTTCGTCGATACGGATCACTTCAAATGCTGGAACGACCGCTACGGCCACGCCGCCGGCGACGCTCTCCTGCGCGAGATTGCGCACGTGCTTCGGTCAGCCGCACATCGCGCGGACGATCTCGTCGCGCGCAACGGCGGTGATGAGTTCTGCGTCGTCTTCACCGAAACGGACAAGTCGACCGCTATCGAGCGCGCCGACACGCTGCGCCGCCGCATCGCAGCGCTCGACGTAGCGCGTCTGCGGCCAGCCGATGCAGAGGGCTCGGTGCAAATCACCGCGTCGATCGGCGTCGCCGCCTTTGCCGCCGACGCCTCGACCGCAAGCGACCTCCTCGAGCGCGCCGACGCGGCGATGTATCACACCAAGGAGACGGGGAGGGACGGCGTCTCCTACGCTGCCCCGGACCGCTCGCTCGCTCGGCTTTCGATGTGCCCGCCTGTTGCGGAGATGCTCCGGCCGGTTTAAAGACGCAAGAAGAAAAATCCGTACGCCGGGCTAAAGGCAAGATATGGAAGCGCCGCACCGCCGAGGTTCACGTTGCCGAGCTCGTCTCGATTCCCTTGCGAGATATGGCCGCAGTTGAGGATCGCCGCGAGGTCGAACTGCGACTTGAACTCGAGGTACACCCACGGCAGCGAGTCCTTCGTTCCGACCTTGACGTCGAAGGCGTCGGTCGAGAACGGATGCTCGAGGCCTCGCCGGGTGAGCTCGTCGCGAATGTTCGCGAGCAAAGCGGCGGCGCGGTCGTGGTATCGCGCGCTGCAGCTCGGCGCCGTCGTCAGCGCGAACGGGTCCTTAGGAATCGCTCGGCCGATCGCATAGTACTGCGGCGGACTCGGCTTCTCTTTCGTCGTGGGCAGAATGAAGCCGTAGGTGGATGAGAATAGGAACGAGATCCCGTTGTAATTCGTCGCCGATCCGATCAGCCCGGCAGCCGTTAAGTCCTTCTCGTCGACGGAGCGGTAATGAAGGCATTTGATGACGGTTGACAGCAGCGGGATCGTCCTTAGGGTGTATTCGAGCTCGTAGCCGTTGGGGACGTCGTGGTAGGCGACCATCGTATCGGCAAGCGCCGGCGGCGGCGGGACTCCTTTCGTCCCGTTCCGCAGGCGGAATTCGTAGTACGCGCGCAGCGGCGCGACGAACGCCTCGGCTTTTTTCGCCGTTTCGAAATCGCACGCGGGGTTGTCGTTTCGGAGCGCGAACGGCGCGCTGACCGGCCCGCTGGGGAGGCCGACGACCGGCCGCGGCGTCTCCGTTCCGCCCGTGAACGCCCGCGCCGTCGGTGCTCCGCGGTCGGCGACACCGAGTACGGTCGAGTACTCCACCGAGATTCGGCGTCCCGGAAACGGTCGCGCAACCAGCGGGATGCTGCGTCCGTCGATCGTCGTCGCGCTGAGGGCACCGACGGTTGCGAACGAGCTCGCCAGCGCGTTCGTCACGTTCGTCGCGCGCACCGTCACGGCTCCGCGCTTCGATGTGAATACCGCCCCGACGTCCAGCGTCCCAAAGGCGCGCGCGTCGAGCGAGTTGTTCTCGGAATAGTAGCGATAGTTGGCCGCAACCTCGAGCGGTCCGTTTTTGTAGTCCACCAGCGCGCCTGCTTGGACGTACGGAACGCCGAAGAGCTGCATTCCAGGCCGCAAGATCGAACGCGGTGAGGTGACGAACGGTTCCGTCGACGCGAGCCGCGCGCGAATCAGCGACACGAACGGATCGACGCGAATCGGGCCTTTGGTCACCGATCCGATCGCCCGGAGCCCGCTGTACCGCGTATCAATACCCGTCATGGGCCCGAAGAGATAGATATCCTGCGAAGTCAGCGGCGGACTGCCGGGACAGACGGTGGGCAGATGCGCGATGCGGTTGGCGTCGGTCAAGAAGGAGCTCGAATCGAGGAATCCGAGGTCCGCTCCGTTCACCGGATAGCGCATCGGTACGTTGTGCGCAATTTGGTCGAACGCGACGAGCGAGTACGCGCTCGCCGGAGTCGTTCGCGTGTACGCGAGCCGCTGCGTCGATGTTGAATCGTTCTCGGAGACGACCGTTCCGAGGCGGCCGTACGCCACGCGACCGGCGCACAGGTAATTTAAGAAATCGGGCGTCGACGTGAGCCCCGTGACCGAGAGCGCGCCGGCGCCCGCGCCGACGTCGGCGCTGGCGGAGAGCGTCGAATTCGCATCGAGCCGAGCGTCGGCGCGTGCGCCGAACGAGGTGCTGCGGGAGTCGATGCCGTGCCGCTGCGTCACGCGTAGCGTCGCGCGGGTCGTATTCGAGAGCTCTCGAACCGCGACGACGTCGACGACGTCGTTGCGAGTGGTACCGCTCAGCGAAAGCGACGACCCGAGCGCGGACTGTCCGAGCCGCTCCTGCGTCGACGTATTGACGAAAGAAAGGTCGAAGCGGCTTCGGGCGCCCGCGGCGAAGCTCAAACGCGCCGCGCCGCCGCCGTACTCGAGGGCCGTCTGGCTCGCGGCGGGAAACGGAACGCCGGCGATCGTGCGGGCGGAAAGATCCGTGGCACTCGAAGAAGCCGTCCGAAACACGGCGAGATCGTACGTGAAGTTCTCTCGTTGTCCGAGCCATCGCGTCAACAGAATGCTCGTGGACGATCCGCCGGCTGCCGCAGTTCCGAACGAGCACCGCGTCACGGTCGTCGCATAGGGGCAAAACGGCGTGAACGCTCGATCCGTGCGGAGAAAGGTCGCGCTCACGGTGTCCGCGCTGCCGGCCAGATATTGCAGCTTCGCCAGCGCGGTTCGGCTTCCCGATCCGCCCCGATGCGAAATAGTCTGTCCCGACCAGTCGGCAAAGGTTTGTCCCGTGATCTCCAAGTCGGAGAACGTTTCTCCGCCCCCGACCACGTAGCCGAGCGACCCGCTCGAACCACGGGCGAGCGCCGTCAGTGCCGAGGAGCCTGACGCACCGGCTCGCGCGACGACGTCGAGCAGTGGGTACCGCGTCGGCAGCGCGGTTCGGAAATCGACGCTGCCCGCGCTGAAGCCTTGCGCCGGCCCGAACGAAACTGAAGCGCTGCTCATGAGATCGCCGCCGAGAACAGAAGCGTCGAACGCGCTTCCGGGGCTGTTCAGCGGAATGCCGTCGAGCGTAATCGCGGTCTGCGCGGGATCGTGCCCCTCGAGGCCGTACAGCGCCTGTCCCTGACCGAAATCTCCCAGCGTATCGAGCGAGACGCCGGGCAGCTTCCCGAGCGCGTCGTAGAGGTTCTCGGAAACGTGCGCGAGCGCGCCGTTGCGCGATACGTCGGAGTACGGCCGTGCACGCGATCGCGTTGTCGAAACCCGCCCGATCGTTTTGAGGGCGCTTTCACGCTTCGCAAGCTCGAATCGCACGACAGAGCGCTCGCCGGCTTGAACGTTCACCGTCACGACCTCGCTCGATTTGTAGGCGGGCGCGCCGGCCTGCACGCGGTACACTCCGGTCGGCACCTCGGCGAACTCCAAGTCTCCGTTTGCGTCCGTCGAACGCGTCGTCGAAAGCGGTCCGGTCAGTTTCGCCAAACCGCGAAGCGGACGCTGTGTCGCGACGTCGACGACTTGAACGAGAATCGATCCGGTCGATTCCTGTGCTGAGAGGTTTGCTGGGAAAACGCCGGTCAGCAGAACGCCGATCAGCGCGCACTGCAAAGCGCGGATATAACGCGGCATTTTTATTTCTTCACTCCGCACGCGTTGACAGTTGGCTCCCGGGATGCTAGCCTTCCTTCACGGCGCTTGGGGTGTCATGTACCAAGCTTTCACGTTCTCCTGGAGCGCCGTCGTGAATAGCTTGCTGCAAGCAGTTGTTTCGGAACAGCTGTTCTCTGTATTTCGTTGCTCTTTGGAGGGCAAACGTGCATATCACGAAGATCTACGCTGCCGCCTCGGCTGCGGCTCTTTTTGCACTGGGTCTGTCGGTGCCGGCATCGGCACTTGTGCAGCGTTCGTACGTCGTCTCCGGCGGCACGCTGAACATTGGTGGAGGCTCGATCAACTGCCAAAGCGCTGCACCGTCACGACGCTCGACGACGGCTCTCAGGAGATCGATACGGCGTCGGGAGAGTCGTACTGGACGAACGGTTCCGGCTTGTACGGCGCGCCGTAGCGGACCACTAAGGCACGCCTGCTTGGGAGCGGGCGGCTCCCGTCATGCCGACGGGATCGGCGGACTCGAATGCCAGCCTGTTGGCACCGTACCGGCGTATCGTGCGGTTGGGATGACGGCGGGGACGTGCGTGTGCGAAGCGAAGGGCGCGATCGATGTCGCACCCGAGCCGCGCATTGCTCTGACCGCCGTTCGCGCTCCGACGACGCTCCGGGTCGACGTCCTGCCGCACCTGAAGACCGCGCGGTTCGACCGTGCGCTGAGCTATCGCGTGCCGGACGGCGTCGCCGCCGGCGTCGGCGACGTCGTGCGGGTGCCGCTCGGGTCGCGCGACGTCTTCGCATACGTTCTTTCGCCGCCGTACCGCGGCGACCCGGAGACGAAGCTGCGCGACGTCATCGCCCGCGTCGAGGGACCGCGTGCGTTCGACGCGACGGGCTTGGAACTCGCGCGGTGGATGGCGGAGGAGTACATCTGCTCGTTGCGCGAGGCGCTGGGCGCGGTCGTCCTCGCGGCGGCGCTGCCGCGCGCGGTCGAGCGCTTCATCCCGCTCGGCGATCCGCCCGATGCGGCGCGTTTCAAGGTCGTTCCGCCGCGGCTGATCAAGCTGCTGTGGAGCGATTTCCGCGACGGCGTCGCGCCGGACGTCTTGCTGCGCCATCCGGAAGCGCGTCGTGCCGGCGACCGCCGGACGCTGTTGCGCGCGCTGGACGCGCTGGTTCGCGCCGGCGCGCTCGAGCGCCGCCGCACGCTCGCGAAAGCCTCGATCGGCGCCGCGACGATGCGCGTCCTACGCCCCGGTGACGTGCCGATCAAAGGCAAGAAAGCGCAAGCGCTCGTCGCGCACGTCGCCGCGGTCGGCGAGCTGCGGCGCAGCGACGCCGTGCTAGCCGGCTTCTCCGACGCGGTGATTCGGCGCGCCGTCCAAACGGGCGCGCTCATCGAAGAAGCGCGCGAGCGGCGGCGCGAACGCACCGCGTGCGTCGTGCTGCCGCCCCATCCGCCCACCGAAGAACAAGCCGCAGCGATCGCGCGCATCGTCGCGCTGCTCGACGCGCGCGAGCACGCGCAGCTGCTGCTGCACGGCGTCACGGGCAGCGGCAAAACGTTCGTCTACCTGCACGCGATCGCGCGCGTGCTCGAGCAGGGCGGGCGCGCGATCGTGCTGGTCCCCGAGATCGCGCTCACGCCGCAGACCGCGGCGCGCTTCGAGGCGGCGTTCGGCGACCGCGTCGCGGTGCTGCACTCCGCGCTCTCCGAGCGCGAGCGGTTCGACGCCTGGCAGGCCGCGGCGCGCGGCGAGATCGACGTCGTCGTCGGGGCGCGCAGCGCCGTCTTCGCCCCGCTCGCGGACGTCCGCCTGATCGTGGTCGACGAAGCGCACGAGACCTCGTACAAGCAGGACAGCATCCCGCGCTACGACGCGGTCGCGGTCGCGCGCGAGCGGATGCGCCGCGCGAACGGCGTGGTCGTCCTCGGCAGCGCGACGCCCTCGCTCGGCGACTACGCGCGCGCGAAACACGGACGCTTCCCGCTCGTGCATTTGCGCCGGCGCGCGACCGCCCAGCCGCTCCCGGCGGTGCGCATCGTCGACATGGCCGCGGAGTTCGCGTCCGGCAACCGGCGCGTCTTCTCGACCGCGCTCGCGGAAGCGGTCGCCGACCGCCTCGCGCGCGGCGAGAAAACCGTCTTGTTCATCAACCGCCGCGGCAGCGCGCGCTTCGTGCTGTGCAGGGTCTGCGGCCACGTCCCCGAGTGCCCGCGCTGCTCGACCGCGCTCACCGTCCACCGGAGCGAATCGCTGTTGCGCTGTCATTGGTGCGATTACCAGACCACATCGCCCGAGCTGTGCAGCGCGTGCGGCGCCGGTCCGGTGCGCGAGTTCGGCGCGGGGACGCAAGCCGTCGCCGCCGAGGTGCAGCGGCTCTTCCCCGAGGCGCTCGTCGTGCGCATGGACTCGGACACGACCACGCGCGTCGGCGACCACGCGCGGCTCCTCGAGCGGTTTGCCGGTGAAGGCGACGTGCTCGTCGGGACGCAGATGGTCGCCAAAGGGCTCGACTTCCCCACCGTCACGCTGGTCGGCGCGGTCGCCGCGGACCTCGACCTGCACCTCGCCGACTACCGCGCCGCCGAGCGGACCTTCGCGCTCCTCACGCAAGTCTGCGGGCGCAGCGGCCGCGCGCGCGCCGGCGAAGCCATCGTGCAGACGTACTCGCCCGACCACTTCGCGATCGGCTTTGCCGCCCAGCACGACTACGAGGCTTTCGCGGGCGAAGAGCTGCGTGAGCGAAGGGCGCTGCGCTGGCCCCCGTACACCCGGCTCGTGCTGATCGGCGCAATCGGCCGCTCGCGCGCAAGCGTCGAGAACGCGATCGCGGTCTGGGCCGGCGCGCTGCGCGGCGACCCGCGCTTCGACGTCCTCGGCCCCGCGCCGTACCCGGTCGCCCGCGTCAACGAGGAGTGGCGCTACCGCATCGCCGTCCGAACGAAGGCGCTCGACGCGCTGCGCGACGCGATCCGCGCCCGCGTGCTGCCGCTGGCCGCGCGGTCCGAGGAGGTCCGCATCGCGATCACGATCGACGCCTGAGGTCGCGGCAGCCGGCGAAAAATCTTTACTGTGAGCTCACGCATAGTCCTAGGACGTCCGGGGTAGTCCTAGAGCGGGCGGACACGAAGTCACGAGGACTGGACCCAACGTGCGAAGCTATGGATGGCCGGCAGTCGCGATGGCGGCTGCGCTCTCCGCCTGTTCGGGAGGCCACGGCGCGGGCGGCGCCGTTCTTCCCGCTTGGAGCGGTCCGAACGCCCCGCCGGTGCAGAGCACCGTTCGCGTCGTCGAATGTCACGTCGGCGGCCCCACCCCGACGCCCAAGCCGGGCGGCGGCGGAGGCAGCGGCGGCGCTTCGTCGGATCTCGACCTGTGCCGGGGGTACAGCGCCGTCATCGACGGCATCGCGGACGGCGACCTGATCGTCTCGGCGGTCTCCGCGAACCCCGCGATCGTCTCGGTCGTGCCCGATCTGGCCCGCGACAAGAGCCAGCCCACGGAGAACGGCCAGCCGGCGTCGTGGTTCGACGTCGCCGCGCTCAGCGCCGGCAAGACCACGGTCACGCTGCGCGACGCGCAAGGCCACACCGGGACGGTCACGATCACGGTCGTGAACTGCGGCCCGGCCCCGACGCCGACGCCGACGCCGGCGCCCACCGCGACCCCCACGCCCACGCCGGCCCCGACCGCGACGCCGCGGCCGACGGCAACTCCGACCCCGACGCCGGCTCCGACCGCCACCCCGACGCCGGCTCCCACGGCTACGCCGACCCCGACGCCGTCACCGGGACCGTGTCTGGCTTCCAGCCGCCGGCACACCAACGGCAAGGGGCGGAGCCCGCATACCGGCGTGGTCGGCTGCTGAGCTTTCCCCTTCCCCCGGGGAAAAACGAAGAGGCCGCCTAGCCAGAGGCGGCCTCTTCGTGTGTCTGAACGACTCGCTTAGGCTCGAGCTTGCTTGGCGACGGCGCGCGCGAGGCGCGACTTCTTGCGGGCCGCCTTGTTGGGGTGGATGATCCCCTTGTGCGCCGCCTTGTCGTACTGCGCTTCGACGCTCGCGACGACCGCCGGGTCGTTGGAGCTCTTCGCCTTCTTGAAAAGCGTCTTCAGGCGGGTCTTCGTGTCGAGGTTCCGCTGGGTGCGCTTGTCGGTCTGGCGCACCCACTTCTCGGCGGCTTTGATGTTGGGCACGAAGCGTAGCCTACCACAGCGGCACCTTTCGGGACAAGCGCTTACGGTGGCGCGCTGCCGGCGATCTCGGCGTACGAGGCGTACCGGCTGCCCGCGATCCGGCCCTCGTCGACGGCGTGCCGGACGGCGCAGTCCGGCTCGGTCAGGTGCCGGCAGTCGGCGAAGCGGCAGCGGGTCGCCGGCTCGCGCATCTCCGGAAAGAGCCAGGCCAGCTCGCCGGCCGGCAGCGGGTCGAGCGCGAACTCGCCGATCCCCGGGCTGTCGATGAGAAACCCGTCACCGAGCCGCACGAGGCGCGCCGAGGTGGTCGTCTGACGGCCGCGGCCGAACCGTGAGAGGTCGCCGACGATCCCGATCCCGCCCAGCGCGCGGAAGATGCTCGACTTGCCCACGCCGGAGTTCCCGACCAGCAGCGCGTGCCGGGAGCCGAGCAGCTCCCGCAGGCCGTCGATCCCCCGTCCGGCCTTGGGCTGCAGAATCAGCACCGGCACGCCGACCGCGCGATAGATCCCCGCGACCCGTTCGGCGGCTTCCTCGCCGGCCAGGTCGGCCTTGGTGAGGAGCAGCAGCGGCTCGAGCTCGTGCTGGGCCGCGAACGCGGTCAGCCGGTCGACGATCGCGTGGTGCAGCGGCGGATCGACCAGCGCGGCGACGACCGCCAGCGTGTCGACGTTCGCCGCCATCGTCTTGGTGCGCCCGCCGGCGGTCCGCCGCCTCAGCGCGAACCGGCGCGGGTGGACCCCGTCCACGACGACCCGGCCTTCGCCCATCACGCGGGCCTCCACCAGATCGCCCGGGACCGGCATTTCGTAGCGCGCCGCCTTGCGCAGCGAAGCCGGCCGCGGCTCGCTCTCGTCTTCGGCCACGATCCACGCCGCGTTGCGCCCGACCGCGATGACGCGCGCGCGGCGGAGTCCGTCCGCGCTCACGCGAACGTCATCGCGACCGTGATCGTCAGCCGCACCGTTGAACTTGCCGACCCGCTCGCCCGCGCGAACGTGATCGACGCCTTGTGCGGCCCCGGCGCGCCGGCCGGCGTCACCGAGGTCGCCGAGTCCGGCACGGCGGTGACCGTGCGCTTCGACGACGCCGTGAGCGCCGCCGAGCTCGTCGACGACCTGATCGCGATCGAGTCGCTCTTCGTGCCGGCGAAGTTCATGCGCGACCTGGCGGTCGACGAAGCGGCGGCGATCGCGGCCGCCGGCCTGGGCGACCCGGAGCTCAACGCGACGCGCGTCATCGAAACGTATCTCAACGAGCCGCGCCCATGACGTGGCCGCACATCGCGCTTCATTTCACGCCGGTCGACGCGATCGACATCCTCGCGACGTCGGTTCTCACGTACTATTTGCTGCTCCTCATCCGCGGCACGCGCGCGGTGCAGATCATGCTCGGGCTGTTCGTGCTGATCGTCATCCTCGCCGTCTCGAACTTGCTGCACCTGCTCGTGCTCGCCACGCTGATGCAGTACCTCCTGCTCGGAACCGCGGTCGGTCTGCCGATCGTGTTTCAGCCGGAGCTCCGGCGCGGCCTGGAACAGCTCGGCCGCGGGCGGCTCTTCGTGCGCGACCGCCGCGCCGAGGACGAGATCGCCGCCGAGCAGATCCGCATCGTCTCGCGCGCCGGGTTCGTTCTCGCGCGGCAAAAAATCGGCGCGCTGATCGTCATCGAGCAGCAGACCGGGATGCGCGAGTACGTCGAGAGCGGCACGGCGCTCGACGCGCGGCTCTCGCTCGACCTGCTGCTCGCGATCTTCAACAAGACCTCGCCGCTGCACGACGGCGCGGTGATCGTGCGCGACCTGCTGATCGAAGGCGCAGCGTGCTTTCTCCCGCTCAGCGACAACACGATCGCCGTCGACCGCCACGTCGGAACGCGCCATCGCGCCGCGGTCGGGCTCACCGAGCAGGCCGACGCGGTGGTGGTCGTCGTCAGCGAAGAGAGCGGCTTGATCTCGGTCGCGCGGGCCGGCCGGCTCTCGGTGCCGATCGACGACGAAGAGCGGCTGCGCCGCGTGTTGGCGGCGTGTCTGCGCCCGACGCGCCGCCGCGCCCAGGCCGAGGGCGGCATCCTGGCCAATCTGCTGCCTCGGATTCCGCGTGCTGCTCAACCTCCTCAGGAACAACTTCGGACTTAAGGTCCTGGCCGTTTGCCTCGCGCTCGCAGCGTGGGGCTATTTCCATTTGGCCGCCGCGCCCGGGACGCTGGCGCGGTTCGACCAGACGCTCGAGGTGCCGATCGTGGTGACCGGCTTGAAGACCGGCTATCAAGCGCGCTACGCCGAGAAGGTCGCGACCGTCGTGATCGAGGTGCCGCGTAGCGGGCAGACCGTCAAGCCCGATCAGGTGCAGGCGGTGCTCGACGTGAGCGATCTCGTCGAGCCCGGCTTCCACAACGTGCCGGTGAAGATCGTCTCGCCGGAGCTCGCCATCAAGTCGCTCTCGCCCGCCTCGGTGACGCTCTCGCTCGACCGCTTGGAGTCGCACATCGTCCCGGTCAGCATCGACTACGCCGGCGAACGGCGCGGGATCGTCGTCGACTCGGCGCAAGTGACGCCCGCGAACACGACGATCCGCGGCGTCGCCGCCGACCTTGCGCGCGTCAGCGGCGTGCGCGTCGAGATTCCGATTCCCGACAAACCGCAACAGTTCGACAACATGCTCCGCCCGACGCCGACCGGGGCGCGCGGCGAAGAGATCGGCAATGTCCAGGTTTCGCCGAACCTCGTCCGCGTGCGCGCAAGATTCATCTCCACTACCGGCCAGCGGGCGAAATAGCGCGATGGGCAAGTACTTCGGGACCGATGGTGTGCGCGGCGTGGCGAATGCGGACTTGACGCCGGAGCTCGCGTACGCGATCGGGCGCGCGGGCGCGGCGCTGATCGCGCGCGACCAGTCGCTCGAGCGGCCGATCGTGGTCGGCCGCGACACGCGGCTTTCGGGTCCGATGCTCGAGGGCGCGATCGTCGCCGGGATCACCTCGACCGGCCGCAACGTCGTGCAGCTCGGGATCGTGCCGACGCCGGCCGTCGCCGCGATCACCGCGAGCATCGAAGCCGCCGCCGGCGTGATGATCTCCGCCTCGCACAACCCGATCGAGGACAACGGGATCAAGTTCTTCGGCGCCGACGGTTTCAAGCTGAGCGACGCGGTGGAGACCGAGATCGAGTCGCTGATCGAGACGCACGCCGAGCTGCCGCGCCCGACCGGGCTCGACGTCGGGATCGTCACCCAGACGCGCGGCCTGATCGACAACTACTTCGCCAAGCTGGTGGACGCGGGTGCCGACCTGCGCGGCTGGACGATCGTCGTCGACGGCGCGTTCGGCGCCGCATACCTGGTCGGCCCGAAGATCTTCGAGCGCCTCGGCGCGCGCGTGATCGCGCTGCACTGCGAGGACGACGGAAGCCGCATCAACGTGGACTGCGGAGCGACGAACCTGCGCGCGCTGCAGGAGCGCGTGCGCGAGGAGATCGCGCGCACGACCGGCCCGGTCGCCGGCGTCGCGTTCGACGGCGACGCCGACCGCGCGCTGTTCGTCGACGAGACCGGCGAGGTCCTGAACGGCGACCACGCGATGCTGATCGTCGCGCGCGATCTCGACGCGCGCGGCGAGCTGCCGGGCGACACGGTCGTCGGCACGGTGATGGCCAACATGGGCTTCGAAAAAGCGCTCGAGCGCGAAGGAATCCGTTTGGTGCGCGCGGCGGTCGGCGACCGCTACGTGCTGGAAGCGATGCGCGCGGGCGGCTACCGCTTCGGCGGCGAGCAGTCGGGACACCTCATCGACTTGCAGCGCGGCACGACGGGCGACGGGCCGATGAGCGCGGTCGCATTGTTTTCGATCGCCGCGCGCACGCAGCGCTCGCTGCACGAGCTCGCCGCGGGGCTCGCCGTCTATCCGCAAGTTCTGCTGAACGTGCGCGTCGCCGACAAGTCGATCGCCGATCATCCGACCGTGCGCGACGCCGTCGCAAGCGCGGAGCGCGAGCTCGCAAGCGACGGGCGCATTCTGGTGCGCCCGTCGGGAACCGAGCCGCTCGTGCGCGTGATGGTCGAAGCCGGCGACGCGGCGCGCACGCGGGCGCTCGCCGAGTCGGTCGCCGCCGCGATCCGGGGAGCCGCCGGCGGCGTATAAAGGTCCGGGGCCTCCCAGCCGATCTTTACGATACGGCCGTGGGGCGGGAAGGAGATGGCGGCTCAAAACGCCTATCCCCCACGCCGTGGCCCCCAGGAATGGGGGCGCCGGCCTGGTGTAGTGCTTATCGCTCCATCGGGATTCGAATTTACCTGCTAGCGATCACGGAGTCCGGTGCCCGCAGGCGCCGGAGCGGGGGACCAACCAAGGCAGGGGTGAACGCGCCGGTCGGCGCGCGGGCGATTTCTTCCGCCCGAACCCGTCAACTAACCCCGTACGTGTGGAAGAAGGAGCAGTTCTTGCATCGTTCCATCCTCACCGGGTTGTTCGTGTGCATTCTCTCGGCGGCTCTGCCCGCCGTGGCGAGCGCGGACACGACCAGTGAACAGGGTGCTCCGGCCGTCGTGACGACGGCCGTGACGAGCGCCGCGCCCGCGCCGGGCGCCTCCGAGGTAGCGGCCCCCACCGAAGGCGCCGACCTCGTCATGTGGAACGCGTCATCCGCAAAGGCCGACGAGAGCACGACCGAGACGGTCGCCCCGGCCAAGCTGACGCGCTTCGCCCACCTCAGGAAGTTCGCCGGCGGGATCGCCGCCCGCGGCGCCGCCATGGCGTCGAGCCTGACCCGGAACGCCATGAAGTTCCTGGGCGTCCGGTACGCCTTCGGCGGGGAGTCGGCCTACGGGTTCGACTGCTCCGGCTACACCCAGCACGTCTTCGCGATGATGGGCATCCACCTGCCCCGGATGGCGGACGAGCAGTACTACGCCGGCAAGCGCATCACCGGCGCGCCAAAGGCAGGTGACCTCGTGTTCTTCCACACCTACGCGCCGGGCGTCTCGCACGTCGGAATCTCGCTGGGCGGCGACAAGTTCGTCCACGCCTCGTCGAGCCACGGCGTGATGGTCTCGACCCTCCACGACTCGTACTGGGGGCCGCGCTACCTCGGCGCCAAGCGCGTCGTCGAGTAACGTCGAAGCGATTTCGCTTCGCGAAATCGACGGGGCGGGCGCGACGCGTCGCGCCTGCGCAGCCGGCACGATAACGGAGAAACCCGTTACCTGACGGCGAAGATTCAGCTATGGACGCCGGCGACAACCAAGATCTGCAGCAGCGAGCGGCCAACGCCTATGTGGTGTGGCCGCTCGCCGTGCTCGATCTCTTCCGCGAGCCGGCCGACGCGACCGCGTGGTCGCGGCTTCACACGCGACAGGCGTTCGTCTACGGCGTTTTGGCGACGTTCGCGTATCTCGTGCTGCTCGCACTCCCGCTGCTGCTGCTGATCGTGATCCCGCCGCTCGCCGCCTCGACGACGGCGGTGGTCGTTCTCTACGCGCTCGGCATGCTGGCCGACTTGGTCGGCGCGTTCGTGCTCATCGGTCTCTCGCTCTCGTACCGCGAGCGAGCGCTCCGCGGGGAGCTGTTCGCGATCCCGTACGTCACGCCGCTCGCCGACCGCGTCTTTCGTTTGGAGCGCTGAGCGCGGCGAGGGAACCAGGACGGACCAGCGAAGCCGTCGCGTCGCGCGCAAAGGCGCACCCGAGCCGATGGGGCGTAGCCAAGCGGTAAGGCAGCGGACTTTGACTCCGCCATGCGTTGGTTCGAATCCAGCCGCCCCAGCACTCTGTTCGCTCGGCTCGATGTGGCGGAGTCGAAGGCCGCTGCCTTACCGCAGCGCAGGCGCTTGCGCCGGAGCGGCATTCAACTACCGGGGGTCCCCGGCGTGCTTGCACGACGGGGTTTTTCAGCGGACTTTGACTCCGCCATGCGTTGGTTCGAATCCAGCCGCCCCAGCACTTCGCTCCGTTACCGTCGCGCGAGCGAGCGGCCGCCGCAGGAACCGCGCCGCGCTCGCGCAAGGTGGTTTCATGTCGACGTCGTTCGGCGGCCGTCTGCGCCGCATCGTGGTCGCCTTCGCGTGCGCGGCGCTGTGCGCCGGGGCGCTCGTTGTCGCAACTCCGCTCGCCGCCTGGGCGGACGACGCCGTCGACGGGTTCAGCCGCGCGCAGTCGCTCTTCCACGAGCGGAAGTTTCGCGAAGCGATCACCGCGCTCGACACGTACATCACCGCGCACCCGCGCGACGCGCGCGCGATCGTGCTGCGCGGCGACTGCAAGGCCGACCTCGGCGACAACGACGCCGCGCTGAAAGACTACAACGCGGCGATCGGGATCGATCCGGAGTATCAGTACGCCTACACGACCCGCTGCGAGACGCGGCTCCAGCTCGACGATCTTGCCGGCGCGCTCGCCGACTGCAACACGGCCCTGCGCCTCGACGCGACCGACCCGCTCTCGTACGAGGACCGCGGCGACGTCTACTTCCAGCGCCAGTCGTACGCGCTGGCGTTGCAGGACTACGACAAGGCGATCGAGCTCGGGCGCACGGGCGCGTACGTGTTCGCGGCGCGCTGCGACACCGAACGGCTCGTCGGCAAGCGCAGCTTGGCGAAGCCCGATTGCGAGAAGGCGCTCGCGATCGATCCGAAGAGCCGGCGCGGGCTGTGGGCGCGCAGCCGCCTGGCGATGGTCGAGTCGCGGTACACCGACAGCATCGCCGACCTGAACGCGTACATCGCCTTGAACCCCGAGTCGTCGGACACCGCGTACTACTATCGCGGCTTGGCCTACAACCGGATCCACAGTTATCAAAGCGCGCTCGACGATCTGCGCACCTACGTCGGACGCCAGTCGAAGGACCCCGACGGCTACAAGGAGCGCGCGATCGCGCGCTACGGGGTCGGGGACAAGGCCGGCGCGCTGGCCGACCTCGACCTCGCGCTCAGCGGCTATCGCAGAGACGGCAACACCGCCGAAGCCGACCGCGTCGCGGCGATGGTGAAGGCGATCGGCGCGGGGCAGCCGCCGCAGCCGTGACCGCGAGCGCGGACGCGCTTGCGACGCTCCTCGACGCGTTCGGACGGCGCGACCTCGCCACGGCCGCCGATTGTTTCGCCGACGACGCCGCATATCGTGAGCCGCGCCGGCCGCCGCTGCTGGGCCGTGCCGCGATCGCTGCGCATTTCGCGCGCTTTTCCGCCGCCGCCGGGGACTGGCGCTTTGCAGTCGACGAGGTGATCTCCGACGGCCGGCGCGCGTGCGTGATCTACCGCTATGCGGCCGAAGGCGGCGGCGAGGCGGGGCGCGAACGCGCGGGGTGCGCGACCGTGCGCTTCAACGAGCACGGCCGGATTGCGGAATGGCGGGAGTACCAGGGATGAACGTCAACGGCAGCGCGTCTCAGCAGCATCACGAGGACCTCTCGATCCACGTGCACTTGATCGACGACACGCAAGTCTTCGAGCTCGTCGGCTCGCTCGACATCGCGACCTCGCCGACGGTGCGCGCCGCGCTGACGAGCGCCTCGGAACGCGGCAACCACCGGTTGATCGTCGACCTCACCCGCGTCGACTTCCTCGACTCGACGGGGCTCGGCGCGCTCATCGGCGGTCAGCGCCGCGCGAAGGAGTTCGACGGCGAGGTGCGGCTCGTCGCGAAGGAAGGCCAGATCCTGCGCCTGCTGCGCATCACCGGCCTCCTCAAAGTCTTCGCAGTCTATCCGACGCTCGATCAAGCCGTCGCGGACGGGCAGCGCGTAGGCGACCTCTAGTGCCTTCAGCCTCCGGCTGAAGCCTTCGCGTTCGGGGCTGCGCTCCGATCCGCCCTCGAGCGCAGACTCTCGTCCAGTAGCTCGACGACGTGCTTCACGGCGACGTGCGGCGCGCCGGCGCGGTCGAGCCCGTTGCGGACCTGCAGCGCGCAGCCCGGATTCGAGGTCGCGACGATCTCCGGCGCGACTTCCAAGATGCGATCGGTCTTGCGGCGCTGCAGACGCTGCGCCATCCCGGGCTGCGTGACGTTGTAGATTCCGGCCGATCCGCAGCACAGCGAGGACTCGTCCATCTCGCGCAGCTCGATCCCGGGGATCATCGCGAGCAAGCGGCGCGGCGGGGCGGTGATGCGCTGCGCGTGCGCGAGATGACACGCGTCCTGATAGGTCACGACGCCGCGCAGCGGGCCGAGCTTGCGCTGCGGCAGCCCGATCTCGTCGAGATACTCGAGCACGTCGCGCACCTTGGCGGAGAACGCGACCGCGCGGCTCTCCCATTCCGGATCGCCGTGGAAGAGATGGCCGTACTCTTTGAGCGCCGACCCGCAGCCCGCGGCGTTGACGACGTAGACGTCGGCGCCGCTGCGTTCGAAGGCTGCGATGTTGCGCTTGGCGAGCTCGCGCCCGCGCGGCATCTCGCCGGCGTGAACCGCGATCGCGCCGCAGCAGCCTTGGCCGCGCGGGACGATCGCCTCGACGCCGGCCGCGTTCAGCACGCGCACGGTCGCTTCGTTCCACGCCGCGAAGGCGACGTGCACGATGCAGCCGGCGTGCACGAACGCGGTCGCGCGCGCATACCCGGGTGGAGCGAAACGCTGGTCGCGCGGGACGAAGAAGCGCTCGGAGACGCGCGGCGCGAGCGCCTCCACGTCCTGCAGTCCGAGCGCGCGCAGCAGCCCCGTGCGCCGCACCAGCGCTTGCAAGCCGCTGCGCTGGTAGAGCTTCAGCAGCCGCGCGGCGGCGCGCATCGCCGCCATGCTCGCGAACAGCCAGCCGATCAACACGGCGCGGCCCAACCGCGCCCACCACGAGCGCGCCGGCCCTTGCGCGCGCACGATCTGCGTGCGGGCGGGCTCCAAGATCTTGCCGTACTCGACGCCGGACGGGCAGACCGCCTCGCACGCGCGGCAGTCCAGACATTCCGACATCTGGTGCACGAACCCGGGGCTGAGCAGGTCGAGCCGCTGCTCGGCGACCGACTTGATCAGCGCGATGCGCCCGCGCGGACCGGACGTCTCGACCAGCGTTTCGACGTACGTCGGACACGTCGGCAGGCACAAGCCGCAGCGCACGCAGCGGTCGAAGACGTCGGACGGCGGAACGTCGGGCGCGACGAAACCGCGGCGCGCGCTCGTGGCGTCATCCTGCGCTTGCGGTGTCATCCTGAGCCTGTCGAAGGATCACGATGACCCGGGCTTCGCGAGCGCGAAGCGCCCCCCATGCAGGTCCGTTCCTCGTCTCCGCTGCGCTCCGCTGCGGTACGGACAGAAGCCGTCGATCCGACTCGCGCGCGCAGCTCCGTCGTCGTCGACGGCCGCGACCGCGCCGCGGCCCGCGCGTTCTACCACGCCGTCGGGTTCAACGACGAGGAGCTCGCGAAGCCGCTGGTCCTCATCGCGAACACGTGGACCGACGCCATGCCGTGCAACTTCGGGCTGCGCGGGCTCGCCGACCACGTCAAAGCCGGCGTGCGCGCGGCCGGCGGAACGCCGATGGAGTTCAACACGATCGCGATCTCCGACGGGATCACGATGGGAACCGAAGGGATGAAGGCCTCGCTCGTCTCGCGCGAGCTGATCGCCGACTCGATCGAGCTCGTCGCACGCGCGTACGGCTTCGACGCGATCGTCGCGCTCGTCGCGTGCGACAAGACGATTCCGGCCGCCGGGATGGCGCTGCTGCGGCTCGACGTCCCCGGGATCGTGCTCTACGGCGGCTCGATCGCGCCCGGTCGTTACAACGGCCGCGACGTCACGATCGGCGACGTGTTCGAGGCGATCGGCGAGCACGCGGCCGGCACGATCGGCGATGCGGAGCTGCGCGCGATCGAGTACGCCGCGTGCCCCGGCGCGGGCGCGTGCGGCGGACAGTTCACCGCCAACACGATGGCGACCGCGCTGGAGTTTCTCGGCCTCTCGCTGGTCGGCAGCGCGAGCCCGGGCGCCACCGATCCGCGCAAAGAGAAGGAGGGCTATCGCGCCGGCGTCAGCGTGATGGAGATGCTGCGCAGCGGGCTCACGCCGCGTGCGATCGCGACGCGCGCCGCGTTCGAGAACGCGCTCGCGGCGGCGACCGGCACCGGCGGCTCGACGAACAGCGTGCTGCACTTGATCGCGCTCGCGCGCGAGGCCGGCGTCCCGCTGACGCTCGAAGACTTCGAGCGCATCTCGGAGCGCACGCCGATCGTCGCCGACTTGCGGCCCGGCGGCAAGTACGTCGCGCTCGACGTCGACAAGGCCGGCGGAATCCAACTGATCGCGAAGCGGATGGTCGAGGGCGGGTTGGTCGACGGCCGGACGCTCACGCCGAGCGGGCGCACCTTGCGCGAGGAAACCGCGAACGTCCAGGAGACGCCGGGGCAGCAGGTCGTCGCCACCGCCGAGCGCCCGTTCAAGAAGAAGGGCGGGCTGCGAATCCTGCGCGGCAACCTCGCACCCGAGGGCGCCGTGGTCAAGGTCGCCGGCCACGAGCCGTCCCGGCTCACCGGGCGCGCGCGCGTCTTCGACCGCGAAGAAGACGCGATGCACGCGCTCGACGCGCGCGAGATCGTACCGGGCGACGTCGTCGTCATTCGCTACGAAGGCCCGAAAGGCGGTCCGGGGATGCGCGAGATGCTCGGCGTGACGTCGGCGATCGTCGGACAAGGGCTGGGCGATTCGGTCTCGCTCGTCACCGACGGGCGCTTCAGCGGCGCGACGCGCGGTTTGATGGTGGGCCACGTCGCGCCCGAGGCGTTCGCCGGCGGACCGCTCGCAGCGGTCCGCGACGGCGACACGATCACCATCGACGTGGAGCGGGGCCGCCTCGAGATCGCGCTCACCGGCGAGGAGATCGCCGAGCGGCTGCGCACGTGGCGTGCGCCGCAACCGCGCTATGCCGACGGTGTCTTCGCGAAGTATGCGGCGCTCGTCTCTTCCGCCTCGGAAGGCGCGGTGACGCGCGTGGCGGCAACGCGATGATCTCGCTGCGCTGCAGCGGCTGCGGCGAGCAGCCGCCGGACGCCGACGTGCTCGCGTGCCCGTTGTGCGAGGAGCTGCTGGCGTTCGAGCTCCGCACCGACGCGATCAGCGCGTACGCCGTCGAGGACCGGGCACGGTTGCGCCGGGCGTCGGTCGATGCGCGCGACCGGAGCGGCGTGTGGCGCTATCGCGAGCTGTTGCCGCCCGTCGCGGACGACGCGATCACGACGCTGCGCGAAGGCGACGTCCCGCTGATCGAAGCGAACCGCGGCGCCTCGTACGCCGGCGTCGACCGGCTCGCCTACCTGCATCTCGGAATGAACCCGACCGCGTCGTTCAAGGACGCCGGGATGACGGTCGCGATCTCGCACGCGCGCGAGCGCGGCGCGCGCGTCGCGATCTGCGCGAGCACCGGGAACACTGCGGCGTCGGCGGCGGCATACGCCGCGCGCGCCGGGATGACGGCCGTGGTGATCGCGCCCGTCGACGCGATCAGCGCCGCGAAGGTCACGCAGACGCTCGACTACGGCGCGCACGTCGTCGCGGTCGAGGGCGATTTCGACGACGCGCTGCGCGCGGTGCGCCCGCTCGATCCGGCGACCGTCACCGTCGTGAACAGCGTGAACCCGTACCGCATCGAAGGGCAGAAGACGGCGGCGTTCGTGCTGCTCGAGCAGCGCCGCTGGCACGCGCCGGACTGGGTCGTCCTCCCGGGTGGAAACCTCGGCAACGCCAGCGCGCTCGGCAAGGGGTTTCGCGAAGCGCGCGGGATCGGGCTGACGGCGCGGCTTCCGCGGCTGGCCGTCGTGCAGGCGGCGGGCGCGGCACCGTTCGCGCGCGCGTGGCGCGAGGATCGCGAGCTGGTTCCGGTGCGCGCGCAGACCGACGCGACCGCGATCCGGATCGGCGCGCCCGCGTCGTGGAAGAAGGCGCGCGCCGAAGTGCGGTTCTCGGCCGGCACGGTCCTCGACGTGCGCGACGACGAGATCGCCGAAGCTCGCGCGGTGATCGGGCGCGACGGCGTCGGGTGCGAGCCCGCGTCGGCCGCTTCGCTCGCCGGTCTGCGGCAGCTGGTCTCGAGCGGGACGGTGCCGCGCGACGCCGACGTCGTCTGCGTCCTCACCGGACACGTGCTCAAAGACACCGCGTACGCCGAGCGCTATCACGCCTCGAGCGCGCCGCACGCGAACGCGATCGTGCGCGGCACCGATCTCGCCGACTACCTGAACCTGCTGCTGCTGACGCGCGCGTGAGAGGTCACGTGCGCTTAGCGCCCGTGACGCGGACCGATGATTGAGTTCACGGTCAGCGCGCCCGCGTCGAGCGCGAACCTGGGCGCGGGATTTGACGCGGTCGCGCTCGCGCTCGAGCTGCGGATGACGGCGCGCGTGCGCGAGCGCGCGCCGGGCTCCTCGTCGGAGTGGCGGTACGGCGGACCGCAGGCGCCGACGCACGACGGTGTGCGCGGCGCGGTCGAACGCGGCATCGTGCGAATCGCGCCGGCCGCGCCGCCGCTGCAGGTCGAGCTGACGAACGCGATCCCGCTGGGCGCGGGGCTGGGGAGCAGCGCGGCGGCGCACGCGCTCGGGGTCGCGATCGGCGCGCGGCTGGTCGACCGCCCGCCCGACGACGACCTGCTCGCGCTCGCCGTCGCCGAGCTCGAAGGCCATCCCGACAACGCGCTTGCCGCATGGTACGGCGGCGCGATCGTCGCCGCGCACGGCGAGGACGGCCTCAGCTCGGCGCGCTTTTCACCCCCGCCGGTCTCTGCGGCCGTCGTCGTCCCCGAGATCGCGCTGCCGACCGAAGCGGCCCGCGCGCTCATCCCTCAGACCTACGCGCGCGCCGACGCCGTCCACAACGTCCAGCGGGCGGCGCTGCTCGGCGCTGCGCTCGCAAGCGGCCGGGTCGACCTGCTGCGGGCCGCGGTCCGCGACCGGCTTCACCAGCCGTACCGGGCGGGGTCGGTTCCGGGCCTGGAGGAGATGCTGGCGCTCGACGATCCCGCGCTCGTCGCGGTCGCGCTCTCCGGGGCCGGGCCTTCGGTGCTTGCGCTGGCGCGCTCCGGGCCGGAGCGGATCGGGCGCGCGCTGGCAGCGATCTTCGCGCGCCACGGCGTGCGCAGCGCGGTCCTGACGCCGGCGCTCGCGGCGACCGGCATCACCATAACGACATCTGAACGCGCGTAGCGAGCAAGCTGGAGGGGGAGCCTCCGGCCGCGAGAACGTGGGACGTAATGATCAGCGTCAGCGTCGGTTCGCCGGCCGGGATGTGCACCGTCGCAAACCCCGCGTTCTACCGCTACGTGCTTCGACTCGCCGAGGCGCCGCTGCGCACCACCGCCCTCGACCGCGCCCAGCTCGACGTCCTGGCGAACGTCCCGCACGCGTACGCTGACGAGGAGGAGTGCTCGGGCGACGGTTGGCGGATCGTCCCCGCGATGTCGTACGAAGACTGGCCGGTCCTCGAAGCGACCCCGCAGCGCCTGCGCGCCGCCTTTCAAACCGCACGGCGCCTGCTGTGGAAGAACGCCGGCCCGGTCGGCATCAGCGCCGGCGACATGATCGCGATCGACACCGAGATCGAATCCGTTTTGGCCGTCCTGCGCCAAGCGGAAGCCGGCGGCTTCAGCGTCAACGTCAGCTACGTCAGCTGAGTGGCTTCGGCTTCGCCGAAGCCTTCGCGTTCGGCGCTGACGCGCCGCTCCGCGCTCGATTTTTCACGGTAACATCGCCGTCACGGCGCGGTTCCGCGCGGCGTTCATCATCGTCCTCGTGCCGACGCGCGAGGACGTTCTTGCAATCCGTTCGATTGGTGAAGCGTTCGACCTTTCGAGCCGCAAGGTGCGAAAGCGCGAGGTCGCGCTGATCCGAGTCGCTGTGGCGGAGCGTCTGATTCGGCTTACCGATCATGCGGACGATGCGATGTTCGACGAAGCAATCTCCGAAGAGACGATGTGGTATGTGGTTACTCGCGGCCGAGCTCGATCAAAGGATATCGACGAGCGCGCCGGACGACAGATCGGGATCAACTTCGAGGCCGACGACGGCCGCCGGCGGCGTATCCGCGTCAAGGTATCATGGGCGGTTAGGTATTTCGTCGCGACCGTTCATACGGTATAAGAGGATGAGATGGACGATGAGATGACCCTCGAGAATGCGCTCGTGACGTTCGATAAACGTATGGGACCCGGCGTGCTCGTTCATATCACCGGCATCCCGGCGGAGATTGTCCGTTCCCCGGGCAAGGGCGATTTGACGCTCTTCGACATGGCGACGTCGGGCCGGCTCCAGCACCTGCTCCGCGTCGCACGCAGGCGCGTGGAGGTCGGCGAAACCGACGTTACGATCGACTTCACGAGCGACGCGTAGCCGCGGTCGATTACTGGCGGGGGTTGAACAAGCTCCCCAGGACGTTCCCGACGTTGCTCGTGCCGCCGGCTTGCGTCGCGCCTTCGTATTGGGGCTCGTGATACGTCATCGACTGGAGGCCGAGCCGCCCCGGCCCCGTGAAACGGTTGATGATGAACGACGCGCCGCCGACCAGCGCGCCGAGCGCGCCCATGATCCCGCCGCCGCCGCCCGACTGCAGCACCGTGACGGTGTCCATCCGGACCGAGGAGTCTTTCCAGAGCCACGCGCCGGGCTCGACGTCGATCTGCTCGCCGGGGCCGAGCTGTTTCTCGAAGACGTTGCCGTAGCCGTGCAGGAGCAGCAGACCTTCGGCGTTCGTGGCGCTGAAACGGTCGATGAACAGCCCGCTGCGGGAGAAGAAGACGTTCGCCAAGCCTTGCTGCCAGTAGAAATCGTACGCGACGGTGTTCGTCGCGAGCAAGAACTGATGCTCGCGCACGTCGACGATCTGTCCTGGGCGCAGCTTCAGCGCGACGATCTGTCCGGGCGCTTCGCGCGACATCGCGATGTTGCCGGGACCTTGCGCGGTCGAGATGAAGATCTGCAAGCCCGCGAAGACCCGCCGCGCGGCGTTCTTCAAGCCCATGAAGCCGAGTCTCACCTGCGGCTGCTTCCACAATAAGATGTGGTGCTCGAAGTAGATGCTGGTGCTCGGGCCCAGCTCGACGTCCGCGACCGGAACCAGCTCGCCCTCGACGCGCACCGTGGTGTCGCCGACGGTGATCGGCTCTTTCGGGTTGTCGCGTTCGGCGATCGGCTCGGTGTACGTGCCGACGCCGATCGGCTGCGGGGCGGGCGCGCCGCAGCTGGGACAGAACTTCGATCCGTCGGGGATCGCGCTTTGACAGCTCGGACAGGTCATGCGCGCGAGCGTTCGCCGCGGCTCGGTTCGGGCCTACTCGCTTGAGCGAGGCTCCGCCGCGCCGCGACGGGCCGCGATCAGGCCGACCCCGCCGCCGACCGACGCGAACGCGAGGACGAAGAGCAGGCTCAGCTCGGGCCGGGAGCTTTCCGGAACGGCGGCGGACGCCGCGCGCTGATCCGCGGCTGGCTGCACCGCCGTCGCGGCAGCCGCGGGTGCGGAACGGGACGGCGCCTCGGCCGCGAGCGCGCTCGCCGTTCCGGCCAAGGTGAGAAGCGCCAGGAGCGGCGCGAAGCGGAGGCGGAACATCCCGACCCGTGTACCCGCTTTTCGCCGGGTACGTGGGTTGACATGGAACGCGAATCGGTGCAGCGCGAGTCGATCGAAGCCGACGAGATCGGGACCGACGACCAAGAGTTCTCCTCGGTCGAAGACGTCGGCTCCGAGCCGAGCGAAAACCCCGCCGTCGACGACGTGTAGCGGTTGGAGCAGCGTCCGCCGGGCCGCCAGCGGTTCTCGGTCTTTCATCGCTCCGCCGACGAGGAGGCCGGCCGCCGCGCCTGGCATCACGCGTACGCCGAGGTGTTTCGGGGCTTCGGCTCGGTGCTCGACGTCGGCTGCGGGACCGGGGTGTTTCTCGACCTGCTGCGCGAGCGTGGCGTCGGGCGCGTGCTCGGCGTCGACCGCGATCCGGAGATGGTCGCGGACACGCGCGCGCGCGGACACGAGGCGCGCGTGCTGGACGCGCGCACGCAGCTTGAAGCGCTCGGCGAGCGCTTCGACGGCATTCATCTCGCGTTCGTGATCGAGACGACGGACGGTGACGAAGGGCTCGCCATGCTGCGCGCGTGCGCAGCGCTGCTGAAGCCGGACGGGCTGCTCGTCGTGCGCACGCTGAACCCGCGCAACGCCGCGATTCGCGACGGCAGCTTTTGGCTGGAGCCCTGGTCGAAGCGCCCGTGGCCGCTCGAGACGCTGCACGTCGTGCTGACCGATCTCGGCCTGCGCATCGTCGGCGCGGGGAACGAACCGGAGGGCTGGCAGCACGTCTACATCCTCGGCCGCGCGCCGGCGGCACCGCGCGCGCACGACGAGCGTGTCGCGGTCGCGTTTCAAGGCGAGTTCTTCGCGTACAACTCGATGGCTACGGTGAACCGCGAGCTCGCGAGCGCGCTGCGCGAGCACGCCGACGTCGCGCCGGTGATCGTCCCCGACGAGCCCGCGCCCGAGCCGTCGGTCGCCGCCGATCCGCGCTTCGGTGCGTTGCGCGCCGCGACGCGGCGCGGCGTTCCCGCTTGCGACGTGCTGATCCGGCAGTCGAACGGCGCAGCGGACTTTCGCCGGCCCGACGGCGTGGGCGCGCTGGTGCAGATCCTGCCGTGGGAGTACGGCACGCTGCCGCGCGCCTGGGTGGACGCGTTGCGCGAAGGCGGCGCCGACGAAGTGTGGACGCCGACCGACTACTGCCGCACGATGTTTCTCGACGCCGGGATCGCGCCCGAGCGCGTCGCGGTCGTGCCGAACGGAATCGACCCGGAGCGTTTCTCGCCCGAACGCGCGCTCGAGCCGTATCCGCTCGCCACGCGCGCGGCGTTCAAGTTCCTGTACCTCGGCGGCGCGCTCCCGCGCAAGGGCGTCGACGTGCTGCTCGCCGCGTACCGCAGCGCCTTCACGCGCGGCGACGACGTCGCGCTCGTGCTGAAGCTGTTCGGAACGCAGACCTTCTACCAGCTGGACGACGGGGGCGCCGCGCTGCGCGCGTTCGCGAACGAAGAAGACGCGCCCGAGCTGCTGGTCATCGACGAAGAGCTCAGCGACGAGGACGTGGTGCGGCTCTACCGCACCTGCGATGCGCTGGCGTTTCCGTACCGCGGCGAAGGGTTCGGGTTGCCGATGCTCGAGGCGCTCGCCTGCGGTCTGCCGGTGATTGCAACCGCCGGAGGCGCGGCGGACGCATTCTTGGACGACGACGTCGCCTATCGCGTTCCCGCCAAGCGAGTCGCGCTGCGCGGACCGATGCGCGGCGAGACGCTCGCCGGCGAAGGCTGGTGGCTCGAGCCCGACGTCGACGCGCTCGCGGCAACGCTGCGCCACGTCGCCGCGCACCGCGACGAAGCGCGCGCCAAGGCGCTGCGCGGCTCGCAGCGCGCGCGCACCGACTGGACGTGGGAACGCGCCGCGGCGGTCGCCGCCGAGCGGCTGCGCGGGTTGCTCGCGCGCACGTCCGAAACGACGGCGCGATGAACGGCGCGCTCAGCGACCAGCGGATCTTCGAGCGGCGCGTGCTGTTCGGTCCGCTGCGCGAGGCGCTCGCCGCCGTGCAGCTGCGCGGGCCGATCGCGCTGCTCGGGACGCCGCGTTCGCTCGGCGCGATCGAGGACGACATGTTCGGCGGTGCGGCGGTGCACCGGTTCGCCGGCGCGCGGCTGCACAATCCGCGCGACGTGGTGGAAGCTGCCGGAAACTTCGTCGAGGCGCGCGGGTGCGCGAGCGTGCTGGCGATCGGGAGCTCGAGCGCGATCGATCTCGGCAAAGCGGTTTCGGACGGGCGCGACCTCGTGCTCGCGCTCGCGCCCAGCGCGCTCGGCGGCGCGGAGATGTCGCGCGGGTACGGCGTCGTCGAAGGCGATCGCAAATCCGGCGGCCGCTTGCGCACGCCGGCGCCGATCGTGATCTACGATTCCACGTTGCTTGCGACGCTGCCGGCGCGCGAGCTGGGCTCGATCGGGATCAACGCGTGGGCGCACACGATCGAAGCAAGCTACGCGAAGCTGCAGCACGCGCTCGGCACCGCCGCCGCGACCGCGGCCGGACGGCGCTTGCCGCGGCTGCTGAAGCGCGCCGCGACGCAGCGCGACCAGCCGCTGCACCGCGCGCTGTTCGAGGCCGCGCACCTGGCCGGCTTCGCGCTCGACGCACGCTCGATGGGGTTGCACCACGCGGTCTGCCACGTGATCGGCGGGCTGACGCTGATCCCGCACGGAATCGTCAACGCCGTCGTGCTGCCGCACGCGATCCGCGCCAACGCGCGCCTCGCACCGCATGCGGTCGATGCGGTCACCGAGTCGTTCGGGATCGCGGACCTTGCCGCGGAAGCGGACGCGATCGCCGCCACCTACGCGCTCCCGCGGACGTTCGCCGAACTCGGTGCGCCAACGAACTTCGTCGAGCGCGCTTTACCGCGCGTCGCCGAGCACGCGCTGCTGAAGAACAACCCCATCGTCCCCGACAGAGGGACGCTGCGCGAGCTGCTGCAGCGCGCCTACGGCGGCTGAGCCCGCCTAGACCGACGCGGGGCTAGTTGACGACTTCGACCCGTTCGTCGGGGAAGACGCGGAAGCGGGTCTCGAAGCCGCGCACGCCGGTGTCGGTGCGGATGCGGCTGTGGACGACGATGTCGCGGGCGCTGCGCCCGTCCTCGAGCTTGCGCGGGACGTCGGAGTCGAGCCGGATCAGCGGCGCCATCCCGGCGCCGGGCGGGGCGAGCCGTTTGAGCCGCACCAGATGATCGGCGATCGTGCCCTGCACCGCGAACGAGAACGTGCTGCCGGCGAAGCCGCCCGGCGCGCCGCCGGCGTTCGGCTCGGGGATGTCGTCGACGTAGCGCACGACGGCCGCGCGGTCATCCTCCGAGATCGCGGTGAAGGTGCAGAAATAGCGGTGGCTGACGCGCTTGGTGCCGCGCGCCGGCTCGTACTTGATGATCCGCACGCGGCTGGGGATCGTGCGGCGGCGGATCGTGAACGTCACCGGCACGTCGCTGCCGCCGCCGCGCACGGCGACTTCCGAGACGAACGCCAGGCCGTCGGGCGAGAGCCGCATGCCGACGACCGCGATGCGCTTGCCCTCGGAGATCGTGACGGCGTCGAACGTCCCGCTGCGCCCGGACGCTCCCTCGAACCACATCCGCTCGGAACTCTTGAAGAGCCCGCCGATCAGATCCATGTGCCTAGATTATCGGCAGAGCCGCGCCTGAAAGAAGGGTTCTCATCTCCTTCTCAGTAACTGAAATATTGATTATCGGAACAAGGGGGCGGGGATGGGGAAGAAGCGCGGACCGGTCTACGAGAGCCCGGAGTACCTGTCGGCCGATCCGGAGATCGCGGCCTTCTCCGAGCAGTACCTCACCATGCGCGGGACGACGCCGCGCACCCGCGAGGCCTACCAGCGCGACTTGGAGCACTTCGGCGCGTTTCTGAAAGCGCGCGCGCTCGGCGGCGATCCGGACAAGAAAGCGCCGCCGCCGTACGAGCAGCTGGCCGGCGCGGCGTACGCGGACATCCTCGCCTATCAGACGCACCTGGCGCGCTCGCGCCGCTACGCGCCGCGCTCGGTTCGCCGCAAGGTCGCCACGCTGCGCACGTTCTACAAGCACCTGCGCCGGGCGGGCCGGCGCAGCGACAACCCGGCCGCCGACGCGATCCTCCCGAAGATCGGCAAGCCGCTCCCCAAGGCGATGCGGGGCGATGAGGTCGCGAAGGTGTTCGCGGTCACGCTCGCCGGGCTGAGCGAGCCGCAGCGGCGGCGGGACCGGGCCATCCTGCAGTGCCTTTGGTCGTGCGGGGTGCGGCGCGCCGAGCTGGTCGGGCTCGACCTGAACGACGTCGACCTGGAGGGCCGCCAGCTGCGCGTCATCAAGGGCAAGGGCAACAAGGATCGCTACGTGCCGATGACGCCCGAGGCGGCGGCAGCGATGCGCGCCTACCTCGACGTGCGCCCGCGCGCCAGCGTCCCGGCGTTCTTCGTCGGGCGCGGCGACCGCCGGCTCAGCGCGGCAGCCGTGTACAAGATCGTGCGAACGTACATGACGCTCGCCGGGATCACCGAGTATGCTTCACCGCACACCTGGCGGCACACGGTGGCGACGCTCATGCGCGAGCGTGGTGCGGATCTTCTGTTCCTCAAAGAGTTTCTCGGTCACGAGTCGACCGCGACGACCGAGATCTACACCAAGCTCGCGCGCGAGCGCTTACGCACGGAGTTCGACAAGTTCCATCCGCGCGAGGACGTCTAGGCTATATTCGTGCGCCGCGGCCGGTGATGATGTTGAACACCAGCAGCACGATGGCGATGACGATCAGCAGATGGATCAGCCCGCCGCCGAAGTGCAGCAAGAAGCCGAGCAGCCAGAAGATGAACAGGATGACGATGATTCCCCAGATGAGTCCGGCCATAAAGACAGAGTCCTCCCTTTCGAGCCCTGCTTGCCCGACCAGGAGGCTTCTTAAACGACCGGCCGGGTCGCCTCGCGGGCTTTGACGAGCGCGGTCAGCGTCTCGTTGTACGGCGTCGGGACCGCGGCGCGGCGGCCCGCCGCGACGACCGCTCCGTTGATGAAGTCGACCTCGGTCGGGACGCCGGCGCGCAGGTCGTAGAGCATCGAGTTGTCGAGCTCGGCCGTCTGCTCGACGATCGTGCGCACGTACGACCACGGGTCGGTAAACGGGAGCGGGATCCGCATCGCGTTCGCGACGGTCGCCGCTTCCTGCGCCAGCGAGCGCGCGACGTCGCCGGCGTGCGCGTCGGTCAGCACCACGCCGTTGTGCCGGTCGAGCAGCGCGGCGACCGGGTTGATCGCCGCGTTCGCGATCAGCTTGCCCCATAGGTGCGGGCGGATGTCGTACGCCGCGCTCGCGTGCAGGCCGGCGTCGACGAGCAGCGCGACGACGCGGTTCACGGTTGCGGGCGAAGCGCCGGCGCTGCCGAGCACCGTCGTGCCGTCGCCGATCCGCTTGGCGTCGGCCGAGCCGACCGTGAGCGCCGACTCGGTCGTCGCGCCGATGACCAGCGAGATCATCGAGCCGAGCGAGGTTTTGATCGCCTCTTCGTTGCCCAGGCCGTTCTGCAGCGAGACGATCGCCGTCGCCGGACTCAGCTCGTTCGCGAACGGGCGCAGCGCGCGGAGCGTGTCGGTCGCGCGCACGAACACGAACAGCACCTGCACGCCGAACAGCTCGCGCGGCTCGCTGGTCGCCCGCGCGGCCCGCGCCTCGCCGTCGATCTTCAGCCCCTCGCGGTTGACCGTCTCGACGACGTCGCGCTTCCGCTCGAGCAGGATCACGTCGTTAGAAGCGGCCAGCCGCTGCCCGAACAACGTCCCGAGCGCGCCCGCGCCCACTATTCCGATTCTCATCGCGCTCGGTCCATCACCATGCTCGTATCTTCATCTTCTTCTTCTTCGACATGAGACCGATCAGGAGAACCCCCGCGAGGAAGCCGCCGATGTGGGCGAAGTACGCGATCCCGCCGGTCGACTCCGCCGCGCGGCTGCTGATCGTGCCGAAGCCGTCGAGGAACTGCGTGAGCGCCCAGACGCCGATGACCATGATCGCCGGGAGCCGCACGAACAGCGGGATGACGAAGACGGGGACAATCGTGCGCACCGAGGCGAACGGAAAGTTCACCAGGTACGCGCCGAGCACGCCCGCGATCGCGCCGGAGGCTCCGAGCGCGGGGACGTGGCTGCCCGGCGCGACCGCGACCTGCGCGATCCCGCCGGCGATCCCGCACAGCAGGTAGAACACGAAGAACCGGAGGTGGCCGCAGACCGCCTCGACCGCCCGCCCGAACACGAACAGGAACAGCATGTTGAATCCGATGTGCAGCCAGCCGCCGTGCAGGAACATCGAGGTGACGATCGTGAGCGGCGGAAACTGCGGCGAGGGCGGCGGCAGCACGACCCAGTGCGTGACGTCGTACGGGATCGTCGCATAGGCGAGGATGAACGCGTCGGGATCCGGCGCGCTCAGCTCGAGGACCCACACGTACACGTTGACAAAGAGCAAACCGTAGAGGACGAACGAACCGCCCGACAGCCGGTGCTCGTCGTCGCCGATCGGGATCATGCGCTGCTCGTGCCGCGCGGCGCGCTCAGAACTGGTACTGCAGGCCGAACGTCGTGCGGCGGCCCGAATGGAAGATGTCGCGCTCGCCGCCGAACAGCGTCAGCCCGTTGCCGACGCCGAGGTTGGCGTAGGCGTCGCTCGTCGGGTGGCGCAGGTCGTAGACGCGCGCCTCGAAACCGAGTCCGAGTCCGCGCGTCAACTGCGGGGAGTAGACCGCGCGCGCGCCGAGCCGCGAGTACAGCACGCCGCCCCCCACCGAGAACGAGGGCGACATCCGCGCCATCGCGCTGAAGTTCCACGACGAGCGCGCGCCGATGTCGTTCGCGCCGGCATACAGCCAGGTCGAGCCCTTCGGGAGTGCGATCACGTTGACGTCGGTCTGCGGGCCGCGGTCCCCGGTGAGCAGCGGCGAGCCGCTGGTGTTCGCGTGCTGCGCGTCGAGCGCCGAGACGCGGACTTGCAGCGCGACCAGATCTTTCACCAGCGCGCCCAGCTTGTTCTTCATGTTGCCCGCCGCGCCGCCGGGCGGCGGGGTCGACCCGAGCGGCGGCGCGCCGGGCGGCTGCGGGTAGGTGCCGTTCGGACGCGGCGACCCGGCCGGGGCCGGCGTCGCGCCGCGGTCGACCCCGTAGACGCTGGAGCGCCCGCCGAACTGCGCGAGCAGCGAGTTCGCCTTCTGCGCGGCGGCGTCGACGTTGGCAACGGTGTCGCGCAGCTGCGCTTGGGTCTGTGGGTTGCCGCTCACGTTGTGCAGGTCGTTTGCGATCGAGGCGAACGTGGTGGCGGTCTGCGCGATGCCTTGCGTCGTCTCCAAGAGGTTCGCCTTGAGCCGCGGATCGGAGGCCAAGTCGGCGACGTGGTCGGCGGTGCGGTTGAGGTCGCGCGCGGAGTTGTCGAGCGAGGCGACGATCGCGTCGAAGTGGCCGGAGTTGCGGCGCACCGAGTTGTCGAGCGAGGCGGTGAGGTCGTTGATGTTCGCGCTGCTCTGCTCGACCGCCAGCTGCAGCGTCGAGGAGATCGAGTCGATCCGCGCGGAGAGCCGCGTGAACGAGCCTTTCGTCGTCGCGCTGATGTCGTTCATGTTGTTCAGCGCGGACTGCAGCGTGTTGAGCAGCTTCGGCTCGCGGTCGGCGAGCTGCCCGAGCATCGCGTCGACGCGCCGGATCTCGCCTTGGCCCTGCTCCAGGAGGTCCTGGACCGTCGCGGGGTTCGTCCCCTGCGGCTGCTGGTCGAGCGGCTGCACCTCGTGCGGCAGCACGGCGACCGCGGCCGGCGCGTTGGTCGGCGCGGCGACCCCGAACGGTTTGGGCTTGGTCAGAACTTGCGGCACGATCTCGACCGTCGAGTCGCCGGTGAGCGGCGCCTGGATCAAGAAGCGGGCGTTGCGCGGGACGTCGACGTTGTTGTTGATCGCCATGATGACGTCGACGGTGAAGTCCTCAGGGAGCAGCACGGTCTGGTCGACGGTTCCGACCACGACCCCGCTCTCGTAGACCAGCGCGCCTTTGTGCAGGCCGGCCGCCGATTTGAAGTGCACGCCGATCTTGTAGCGCCCTTGCGTCCCGTAGTTCTCCAGCACGACGAACACGGCGAACAGTCCCAGCAGGGCCAGGACGGTGAAGATTCCGACGAGTGCTTGTCTGCTCATTCCAAATCAGATCGGGATCGGCCCGACTTCGCTCCCCTGCAAGAACTGCTGCACGATCGGGTTCGCCGAGCGCCGAATCTCCTCTGCCGTGCCGTACGCGACGATCGCGCCTTCGAACAGCATTGCGATGTAGTCCGCCATCAGGTAGATGCTTTCCAGGTCGTGGGATACCACGACGGCGGTCCCGTTCAGCCGCTCGCGCAGCTTCACGATCGTGTCGGTCAGCACGTGCGTGATGATCGGGTCCAGCCCTGTGGTCGGTTCGTCGTAGAGCACCGCGTGGGGGTTGGTGACGACGGCGCGCGCGAAGCCGGCGCGTTTCACCATTCCGCCCGACAGCTCGGCCGGAAAGCGCTCTTCGACGTGCGCGAGCCCGACCGACTCGAGCGTCTCGCTGACGACCTTGCGAATCTCGTCTTCCGACATCTTGCTGTGCTCGCGGAGCGGCAGCGCGACGTTCTCACCGATCGTCAGCGAGTCGAACAGCGCCGAGAACTGAAACGCGAACCCGATCGAGCGCCGCAGGTCGATGAGCTCGCGCTCCTTCATCGCGGTGATCTCTTTGTCTCTGACGAACACTCTCCCGGAATCCGGCATCTTCAGCCCGTTCAAGAGCCGCAGGATCGTGGATTTGCCGGCGCCGGAAAGGCCGATGATGCAGGTGATCGCGCCTTCGACGACGTCCAGCGAGAGATTCTGCATGACGATCTTCGGTCCGTAGCGGACGCAGACGTCGTCGAGCCTTGCCCACAGTTCCATCAGCTCGACCGGAACAGCAGGTACGAGAGCGCGAAATTGAACATGAAGATCAAGATGATCGCGGTGACGACGGAACCCGTCGTCGACTTGCCGACGCCGGCCGCGCCGCCGCGCGTCTGCAGTCCCTGGTACGCGCCGATGATCGCGATGATCACCGCGAACACCACCGTCTTGAGCAATCCCTTCAGCAAGTCGGAGAACGGCAGCGCCTGGCGGGCCGACTCGACGAACGACTCCGTCGAGATGTGCGCGATGATGTTCGCCACCCACATCCCGCCCAGAATCGCGACGATGATCGCGATGACGGTCAGCAGCGGAAGCATCAAGACCAAGGCGACGAGACGCGGCACGACGAGCATCCGCGTCGGGGAGAGCCCCAGCGAGAGCAGCGCCTCGATCTGCTCGGTGACGACCATCGAGCCGAGCTCGGCTGCGATCGCCGCGCCGGTCCGGCCGGCGACGACGACGGCGGAGAGCATCGGTCCGAGCTCGCGCGCGCTGGCGACCGCGACCGCGCCGCCGACCAGGTTCCCGACGCCGTAGCTCACGGCTTGAAGGGCGCTCTCCAGCGAGACGACCATCCCGGTGAACAGGGAGGTCAATAGGACGATCGGCCACGACTGCACGCCGAGCAGGTAGGCTTGGTCGAACGTCTCGCGCCAGCGGATGCGAAACCCGACGATGTAGCGGACGGAGTCCGCGAGCAGCTGGGCGACGCCGCCGGCGTAGGCGAAGACGTTGATCGTCCCCTGCCCGACCTCGTCGAGGACCCTCATTCGGGGCGAAATTCAGCGAGCGCGTCGAGGACGCCTCGCACCGCCTCCACGCGCTTGGCCACCACGCCGCGCTCGGCCGTCAGATTGTACTGCAGCTGGTAGAGCCGTTCGAGCTCGCGGTCGACGTGCCGCAGCTGCCCCTTCGCCTCGCGCTCGTACGGCTCGAAGTAGCGCCGCACGGCGGCCAGGTACGCGCGCGCCGCGGCGTCGTCGACCGCGCCCGCCGCCAGCGCGCGCTCGATCCGCTCCTGCGCCGCCCGCATCGCCTTGGCGGTCAGATGAAACGCCCCGACCGCCGCGGCGAGCGCCGCCAGGCCGGCGCGCTCAGCCACGCGCCACGGCGTCGCGCTGGAGCTCGAAGAGCCGGCCGATCCCCCCGGCGGCAAGCTCGAGCAAGCCGTCGAGCTGCTCGCGGCTGAACGGCTTGCGCTCGGCGGTCCCCTGCACCTCGACGAACCCGCCCGCGTCGGTCATCGCCACGTTCATGTCGACCTCGGCTCGCGCGTCCTCTTCGTAGGGCAGGTCAAGGACCGGCGTACCGCCGACGATCCCGACCGAGACCGCGGCGATCTGCCCCAGCAGCGGCCACTTCTGCTGTTTCTCCGGATCGAAATGCTTGCGAAGCGCGAGCGCGAGCGCCACCCACGCGCCGGTGATCGAAGCCGTGCGCGTCCCGCCGTCCGCGCCGATGACGTCGCAGTCGACCAGCACGGTGCGCTCGCCGAGCCGGTCGAGGTCGACGACCGCCCGGAGCGCGCGCCCGATCAAGCGCTGAATCTCGTGGGTGCGCCCGCCGAGGCGCCCCTTGACCGCCTCCCGCTGATTGCGCTCCGGCGTCGCGCCCGGCAGCATCGCGTACTCCGCGGTGATCCATCCGGTCCCGCGCCCGCGCATCCAGGGCGGCACCCGGTCCTCGACGCTCGCCGCGCAGATCACCCGCGTGTTTCCCAGCAAGATCAGCACGCTGCCGTCGGCAAACGTCAGAAACCCCGGCTGAAACGAAACCGGACGAAGCTGGTCGGGTCCGCGCCCGTCGCTACGCACTTGCACCACCTGCTCCAATGCGCGCGCAACGCGGCCGTACCCTACAAGGCGATCGGGCCCTCACCCATTTCGGAGACGTCGACGATCTCGACGAGCTCGTCCGGCATCGCGTTGATGTGCCCGTAGCCGCGCTGAAGATCGAACTCGATCTTGATCTCGATTCCCGCACGCAGACTTGCCCGCGCTTCTTCGAGCGTGTCGCCCGCTCCGTACGCGCCGGAGAACTCGGGGCTGCGGCCCCAAACCGATCCGTCCGACGATCGTTCGTATATCCCGTGGTACGTCATCGAAACCATCCTGCGTCCTTTGCGATGCTGTGAAACGTCCCCGGCGGCAAATGCTCTTGGCCGTTACGGTGCCAAGGCACGACGATCGATTCCTTTCTCTGGGGATGCTCGAAGACCCGATGGCTTCCGCGTCCGCGCGCCTTGACCCATACCCAGCCTTCCTTCTCAAGCCGCTTCTGCACGTCTCGCGCCTTCTGCGTTCGCACGAGACCAGCATGGCGCCTCGCGCGATCCGCGGCGTTTCGGCCATGTTACCGAACGTCGCCGGTGAGGGGCTATTCTACGGTGACGGTCTTCGCGAGGTTGCGGGGCTGGTCGACGTCTTTGCCTTCGATGTCGGCGATGTGGTAGGCGAGGAGCTGGAGCGGGATCACGTTGACGATCGGCGAGAGGAGCTCTTCCACGCGCGGGACCCACAGCACGTAATCGGCGAGCGCGGCGGCTTCGTCGTCGCCGTGGTTCGCGACCAGGACGATCGGCGCTTCGCGCGCTTTCGACTCGGCGATGTTCGAGAGGATCTTCTCGCGGACGCGGCCTTCGGTCACGATCCCGACGACCGGCGTCTTCGGGTCGAGCAGCGCGATCGGGCCGTGCTTCATCTCGCCGGCGGCGTAGCCCTCGGCGTGGATGTAGCTGATCTCCTTCAACTTCAGCGCGCCTTCGAGCGCGGTCGGGAAGTTGACGTAGCGGCCGAGGAAAAGCGCCGAGCGCGCGCGGCGAATCTTCTTGGCGACCTTCTTCACTTCGTCCGAGGTGTTCAGCACGACGTCGATCGCGGCGGGGAGCAGCTTCGTCCCTTCGGCGATCTCGCGCAGGCGCTCGGCCGGGGCCGACTTCCGAATGCGAGCGAGGTAGAGCGCCAGCAGCACCGAGGCGATCGACTGCGAGACGTACGTCTTCGTCGCGGCGACCGAAATCTCGGGGCCGCCCCGCGTGTAGAGCGTCGCGTCGGCCATGCGGCTCAGGTGCGACCCGACCACGTTGCAGATCCCGATGATCGGCGCCCCTTCTTCTTTCGCGATCTTGACCGCTTCGGTCGTGTCGGCCGTCTCGCCGGACTGCGACATCGCGATCGTCAGCGTGCGCGCGTCCATGTAGCGGTCGCCGTAGCGGAACTCGCTGGCGAGCTCCATCTCGACCGGGAGCTTGCAGAGCGCGCGCATCAGGTACATCCCGACCATCCCGGCATGGTACGCCGTGCCGCAGCCGGTGATCGAGATCTTCGTCATCGCGCGCAGGACGATCTCGTCGATGTTCAGCTCGCCGCCGAGCTGCACGTCGTGATCTTCGTCGATGCGCCCGGCCAGCGTCTCCTTGATGACGGTCGGCTGCTCGAAGATCTCCTTGAGCATGAAGTGCTTAAAGCCGGTCTTCTCGGCCGAGCCGGCGTCCCAGGTGATCGCGATGGCGTCGCGCTCGATGCGGGCGCCGGCGTAATCGCACCAAGCTCGGTGCCGAAATGCACGTCGCCTGCTTCGTCGATGCGGCCGCTCAGCGTTTCCTTGATCACTTGCGGCTGCTCGAAGATCTCCTTGAGCATGAAGTGCTTGTAGCCGCTCTTTTCCGCGGATCCGGGATCCCACGTTATGGTGATCGGAGCGCGGTCGATGCGTTCGCCGTCGTAATCGGTCAGCCGATAGCCGCCGCGATCCACGACGGCGATCTCGCCTTCTTGCATGATGACTTCACGCCGCGTGTACGGCAGAATCGCCGGCGTGTCGGATGCGACGTACATTTCGCCCTCACCGATCCCGAGCACGAGCG